>CABWZL010000008.1 GCA_902509805.1 uncultured Bacteroidota bacterium | reverse complement strand
GTTGACTTTATTCCACAAAATGTACCTTTAAAAAAAGGTGAAAAAGAGCTTCAACATTAAATTATATCTATACCTCAAATTTCACAATTAGTGTATATTTGAACTAATGGATGATAACCAAGAAAGAGACAATGATTTTGATAAAGCGCTAAGACCTCTTAGCTTCGAAGATTTTATTGGTCAAGAATCTATAATTAGTAATCTTAAAATTTTTGTTGAAGCATCTAACCAAAGAGATGACGCATTAGACCATACATTATTTCATGGTCCACCTGGATTAGGAAAGACTACTTTAGCTCATATATTGGCAAATGAATTAAAAGTTGGTTTAAAAGTAACATCTGGCCCTGTGATTGATAAGCCTGGAGATCTTGCAGGTCTTCTTACAAATCTTGAAGAAAGAGATATACTATTCATAGATGAAATCCATAGACTGAGTCCAGTTATAGAAGAATATCTTTATTCTGCAATGGAAGATTATAAAATTGATATCATGATTGAATCTGGTCCAAATGCAAGAACAGTTCAATTAAATTTAAACCCATTTACACTTGTTGGAGCAACAACTAGATCAGGATTTTTAACAAACCCAATGAGGGAAAGATTCGCTATATCTAACAGACTTGAGCATTATGATGATAAATTATTATCTGAAATTGTAGAAAGAAGTTCAGAAATTTTAAAATTAAAAATTGATAAAAAATCCTGTTTTGAAATAGCAAGACGCAGTCGAGGCACTCCAAGAATTTCAAATTCTTTATTAAGAAGAGTAAGGGATTTTGCTCAAATTAAAAGTGATGGTAAAATTGACTTAGATATTACAAAATTTGCATTATCATCACTTAATGTTGATAAAAATGGATTAGACCAAATGGATAATAAAATATTAATGACAATAGTTGATAATTATAATGGAGGACCTGTTGGGATATCTACTCTTGCAACTTCATTGTCTGAAAATACTGAAACTATTGAAGAGGTTTATGAACCATTCCTTGTTCAACAAGGTTTTATAATAAGGACTCCAAGGGGAAGACAAGTAACAGATAAGGGTTATAATCACTTGGGAAGAAATAAAAATAATCAGAATAATTTATTTAATTAATAATTTATATTTGATCATAATCCATCTTTATGGGAAAGAATAGAGAAAGAAGAGAATCATTGGTATATCATGCAAAGCCTAGGCCAGGAAAAATTGAAGTTGTACCAACAAAAAAATATAATTCACAAAGAGATTTAGCAATTGCATATTCTCCTGGAGTTGCTATTCCATGTCAAGAGATTGAAAAAAGATCCTGATAATGTATATAAGTATACAAATAAATCAAATTTAGTTGCTGTTATAACCAATGGAACAGCAGTTCTTGGTCTTGGAGATATTGGTCCTGATGCTTCAAAGCCTGTTATGGAAGGGAAGGCACTTTTATTTAAAATTTTTGCTGATATTGACGTTTTTGATATTGAAATAAATGAAAAGGATCCTGATAAATTTATTGAAGTTGTCAAGTCAATTTCTACAACTTTTGGGGGAATAAACCTTGAGGATATTAAAGCTCCTGAAGCTTTTAAAATTGAAAAAGAATTAGTAGAACAGCTAGATATACCAGTAATGCATGATGATCAACATGGAACTGCAATTATATCAGCAGCAGCTCTTTTAAATGCCCTTGAGCTTGTAGATAAAAAAATTGAAGATATTAAAATTGTTGTTTCAGGTGCAGGGGCAGCAGCAATAGCATGTACTAAATTATATATATCATTTGGAGCAAAACTTGAAAATATTGTTATGACTGACAGTAAAGGTGTCATTAATAATTTAAGAGATGGTTTAACAAAAGAAAAAAAGTTTTTTGCTACAAATAGAAAGATTAAAACACTTGAGGAAGCTATGGTTAATTCAGATGTATTTATTGGTCTTTCAATGGCTAATATAGTATCAGAAAAAATGCTTAAGACGATGTCTAGAGACCCAATAGTCTTTGCTATGGCCAATCCTGATCCTGAGATAAGTTTTGACAAGGCAATGTCTGTGAGAGAGGACATAATATTTGCTACTGGTAGATCAGATTTACCAAATCAAGTGAATAATGTTTTAGGTTTTCCCTTTATTTTTAGAGGTGCTTTAGATGTTAGAGCTACAAAAATAAATGAAGAAATGAAAAAAGCAGCTGTAGTTGCTTTAGCAGAACTAGCTAAAAAACCAGTTCCAGAACAGGTTAATATTGCCTATGATGAAACAAAGCTAAACTTTGGTAAAGATTATATTATTCCAAAACCATTTGATCCTAGGTTAATATCAGAGATTCCTCCTGCTGTAGCTAAAGCAGCAATTGATTCAGGAGTTGCTCAAGAACCTATTGAAGATTGGGAAAAATACACTCAAATACTTGATGAAAGATTGGGTAATAATCAAAAATTAATTCGAATTATTCATAGAAGAGCAAGAAAAGCAAAAGAAAAAAAACTTGTTTTTACTGAAGCCGATCATTTAGATGTTTTAAAAGCTGCTCAAATTTGCTTTGAAGAGAAAATTGCTATACCAATTTTGTTAGGTGGAAAAAAAATAATTCAAGAATTAATGGAATCTCTTGATTTTAATGAGGATCTTCAAATTATTGATCCAACTGATAAAGTAAATAAATATTTGATCGATGAATACTCTCAAATCTTATTTAAAAAGTTAAGAAGAAAAGGAAAAACTTTAGATGATGTGAAGAGACTCCTAAGAGGAAGAGACTATTTTGGCGCAATGATGGTAGAAAATGGTGATGCTGACTGTATGTTGTCTGGATATTCTAAAAGTTATCCTTCTGTTTTCGTTCCATTAATTAATTCGATTGGAAAGGCACCAGGAGTTGAGAAAGTTGCTGCAACAAATTTAATGATTACAAAACAAGGCCCATTATTCTGCTCAGATACTTCTTTGAATATTAATCCTTCGCATAATGAAATTGCAAAAATAGCTATTAATACTGCCAAGATTGTAAATATGTTTGGAATTGAGCCAGTAATTGCAATACTTTCATATTCTAACTTTGGTTCTTCTGATTTTGATGAAGCAAAAAAAATATCAAAGGCAGTTAAAATTCTTCACGATAAAAACCCGGAATTGATAGTTGATGGTCCAATACAGTCAGATTTTGCACTTAATAGAGAAATGTTAAAGAACAGGTTCCCTTTTTCAATTTTAAATGGTCGAAAAGTTAATACGTTTATATTTCCTAATCTTGATTCAGCAAATATTACTTATAAAACTATTAAAGAACTAGATAATGCTGTTTCTGTTGGCCCTATTCTTATTGGTTTAAATCAGCCAATACATATTCTTCAACTTGGTGCGTCAGTTGATGAGATAGTTAATATGTCTGCAATATCAGTAATAGATGCAAATCAAAGAAAAATTAAGAAAAAATGATAACCTATATAAAAGGAAGATTAATAGAAAAATCACCAACTAAAATTATAGTGGAATCACACGGAATAGGTTATGAAATTAATATTTCATTAAATACATACGAACAAATATCAGATGATGAGAATATTAAAATTTTTACTCATCTCCAAAGGAAAGAAGATTCAGATATTTTATTTGGTTTTAGTTCTCAAAGTGAAAGATCTATTTTTCAACAATTAATTTCGATCTCTGGAATTGGACCAAGTACAGCTAGAACAATTTTATCCTCAATATCTGCAGTAGAGATGCAAGAAGCAGTATGGGCAGAAGATGTTGAAAGAATAAAATCTATTAAAGGAATTGGACTAAAAACTGCTCAAAGATTGATAATAGAATTGAAAGATAAAGTTGAATTATTTGATAAAAAAGATATAGATTTATCGAATCAAAATCTTGATATTAAAAAAGAGGCATTACTTGCTCTTTCTGTATTAGGTTTTAATAAATCTAAATCTGAAAAAATTGTAAGTAAGGTGTATTTTGAAAATAAAGATATAGAGCTCCAAGAATTAATAAAAAGATCATTAAATAAATTATAATCATGAACATTCCAGAAGAATTAAAATATACAGAGGAACATGAATGGGTAAAAATTGAAGATAATATAGCTACAATTGGTATAACAGATTTTGCTCAAGGGGAACTTGGTGATATTGTTTATCTTGAAATAGACACCCTAGATAGTGAAATTGCTTTAAATGAAGTTTTTGGAACAGTTGAAGCAGTGAAAACAGTTTCAGATTTATTTATGCCAGTTGGAGGAAAAGTAATAGAAATGAATTCCAACCTAGAGGATAAGCCAGAATTAGTAAACGAGGATCCTTACGGAGAAGGTTGGATAATTAAAATAGACATTACCGATTTATCAGAAATTAATAGTTTACTTAGTGCAAAAGATTATAAAAACTTGATAGCTAGTTAAAAAAACATAAAGAGTAGCCTAACTATATGAAATAATTATAATTTTTTATAGATTAGCAAATTAAATACTTATTCATGCAACTAAAGAAAAATCCAGAAGCAGACTTAAATAAAAACAGAAATCTATACTTTGTTATTGGTCTGACTTTTGTGCTAGGTGTAACTTGGGGTGCAGTTGAGTATAAATCATATGAAAGAAAAATTGATCTTACAAATGGAGATATGCTAGTAGATGACGAAGAGGATGTTCCTATTACAGAACAGTTAAAAACACCTCCACCGCCTCCACCGCCTCCACCACCTGCTCCAGAAGTCATTGAGATCGTAGAGGATGAAGAAGAAGTTGAGGAAACTGTTATTGAATCTACAGAATCTGATGAAGAAATGGTGATTGAAGATATAGTTGTAGAAGATGACTTTGATGATATTGATGTTCCTTTTGCTGTAATTGAAGATGTTCCAATTTTTCCTGGATGTGAATCTGTTGCTAAATCTCAAAGAAGAGCATGTTTTCAGGAACAAATGAACAAGCATATTAGAAAAAACTTTAGATATCCAGATATTGCTCAAGAAATGGGTATTCAAGGAAGAGTGTATGTTAACTTTATAATTTCTAAGGACGGAACAATTACTAATATACGTATGAGAGGACCAGACAAAAACCTCGAGAATGAAGCTGCAAGAATTATTGGCAGACTTCCTCAAATGACCCCTGGTAGACAAAGAGGTAGAGCTGTTAGGGTTCCTTTTAGTATTCCAATCACTTTCAGGCTTCAATAATAAATAAGGATACTTCCTAATTAATAATTAATGTCTGATACTTTACCTATAAAGCCCAGGTCTTTATTTTCTGAAATTTTAATTCTTATAAAACATAGGCTATCCTTAAGTGTAGTCTTTTCCTCTGTTGCATCTTATTTGATTGCTTTTGAAGTATTTTCAATTTACACCCTTCTTCTACTAATCTTGGGTGGTTTTTTTGTTGTAGGAGCATCTAATGGTTTTAATCAAATAATTGAAAGGAATAGAGATGCATTAATGGAACGTACATTAAATAGGCCACTTCCTACAGGAGCGCTTAGTGTAAAGCAAGCAGTAATAGTTTGTATTATTCTAAGTTTCTTAGGACTGACCATGCTTTATATTATAAATTTCAGAACTGCATTTTTTGGATTTATTTCTATGATAATATATCTAGCGCTATATACTCCTTTAAAACCTATCACACCTTTATCTGTTTTTTTTGGTGCTATTCCTGGTGCCATCCCCTTCATGCTAGGTTGGGTTGCAGTTACCAATAAATTTTCAATCGAAACAGGTATTTTATTTATGATTCAATTCTTCTGGCAGTTTCCTCATTTTTGGGCTATTGGATGGATATCACATGATGATTATTCAAAAGCAGGATTTAAGATGTTACCATCTGGTCAAAGAGATAATTCTACAGCATTTCAAATTGTATTTTATACTATTTGGATGATTTTAGTTTCTACTCTACCATATTTTAGTTTTACGGGAGATTTCACAATTGGTTTATACTCTTTGATCTTAATTTTAGCCTCAGGTTTTTTTATGTTATTTCAAGCAATAAGACTTATGAAGTATAAGGATAAACAAAACGCTATAAGACTTATGTATACAAGTATTTTTTATTTAAGTTTTATTCAAATTATATTTGTAATAGATAAATTTCTTTCATAATGACTATTTCGGATCCAATTGAAGTTAAAACTAGTAAAGCCAAAAAAATGATGTTATGGTTTGGACTAATTAGTATCACTATGACTTTTGCTGGTTTGACTAGTGCATTTATTGTAAGTAGTTCTAGACCAGATTGGCTTGACTCTTTTGTTCTTCCTGTTTGGTTTACAATAAGCACTGTATCAATTGCTTTAAGCAGTCTTTTTTTTCAACTTGCAAAGTATAAGTTAGATCAATATATAAGAGTTTCACTTCCAGAAAACATCAATATCTACATTCACAGAAATAATGTAAATATCTTTCTTGGACTTACTATTATTATGGCTATTATTTTTGTGGTTGCTCAGTTTTTAGGTTTTGGAGATATTATTTCTCAAGGTTATTATTTTACTGGTCCTGAAAGTTCTATTACTACATCATATGTATATGTTTTAGTATTTATGCATTTAGCTCACTTGTTTGCTGGAATAATTGTATTAACCGTTGTAGTTACTAAGTTTAATAAACAAAAATATGAGAAGAATAAGTTAGGTTTTGAGATGGCATTAATATTCTGGCATTTTCTTGGAGCTTTATGGATATATTTATTCTTTTTTATTAAATACTTCAGTTAAAAATTAATAAATTTGTAATCAAAATTGCCCTAGATGCAAGCATCTACATTAACAAAAACAAAACAAAATTCTTGGGGAGGAGGTGGATCTAAGCCACTTGACGCTGCTTATGGAAAACTAATGATGTGGTTTTTCATTGTTTCAGATGCACTTACATTTTCTGGTTTCCTTGTTTCTTACGGTTTCTCAAGATTTAAAAATATTGATTCTTGGCCTATTGCAGATGAAGTTTTTACGCACTTCCCATTTTTGCATGGCATAGACGCTCCGATGTATTATGTAGCACTTATGACATTTGTGTTAATTTTTTCATCTGTTACAATGGTTTTAGCTGTTGATGCTGGTCACCATAATAATAAAAATCGTGTTGCTTTTTATATGCTTTTAACTATAATTGGAGGCGCAATTTTTGTAGGTTCACAAGCTTGGGAGTGGAAGAATTTCATTAAGGGAGAATATGGTGCTGTTGAAATACAAAATGGAGAAATTTTACAATTTTACAATCTTGAAGAAGGAAAAAGAATGCCTATTGATGAATTTGCTATTTCTTCGACTCAATCTAGAGTGACTCATGATGACAACGTTGGTATTTGGTATCAAAGTGAATCAAAATTACCTGAAATTACTCTTGATGAAGTTATGGCAGGTTTTAACAATGATATAGATCTAACGGTAAGATTAGAGACTTTAGATGAAAGTGGTCATAAAATAATTCTTAGTCGTGAACAAGCTGAAATTAAACTAGCCTCTGCCACAAGAGTGGTAAAAGGCGCTAACTTAATTCGTAATGAATATGGAAATCCTCTTTTTGCTGACTTCTTCTTTTTTATTACAGGATTTCATGGCTTTCACGTGTTTTCAGGTGTTATATTAAACATAATAGTATTCATAAATGTACTTCTAGGAACATACGAAAAAAGAGGTCATTATGATATGGTTGAAAAAGTTGGTCTTTATTGGCACTTCGTTGACCTGGTATGGGTTTTTGTATTTACATTTTTCTATTTAGTATAAACTATGGCAGAGCAAAATCATAAATTAGCAATTTTTAGAGGGCGTTTAAAATTCAAGTCAAATGTCCAGAAGATATGGGGTGTTCTTATTTTTTTATCTATAATAACTGCTGTTGAAGTAGCTTTAGGTATAATTAAACCAGAAATATTATTAAACTATTTTTTAGGAATTAAGCTTATTAATTGGCTATTTATTATAATGACTATAATAAAGGCATATTATATAACATGGGACTTCATGCATGTTAGAGATGAAAAACCTTTTCTTAAAAACACCATAGTTGTTCCACTTCTTATTTTGATTCCTTTTCTATTATTTATTCTATTATACGAAGGCTCTTATATATTCAATGTTATGTTTGATGGTTTAAAGGCTTGGAACTTTGATATATATTAATGAGTAAAGATTTTAAAAAGTATTTAATACTTGGCTTTCTTTTTTTCTTTCCGATTTTCGTTTATGTATTCCTGTCAACAGGTATAAATAACTTTGCAAAACTACCTGTGTTAACTGAGAAGGTAAAAGATATAAAAGATATTGAAGGAAATATACTAGAGACATCTTTTAGAAATAAAATCTCAATAGTAGCTTTTTGGGGAGGAGATATTAATAATAAAAAATCTGAGGCATTAAATTTAAATCAAAAAATTTACAAAAGATTTTACGAGTTCCAAGATTTTCAATTTGTTGTAATGCATAACAAAACCGAATCTGAGGCAATTGAAAGTTTAAAAAATGAACTTATAAGTGGGGTTGGTACTGACCTAGAGAAATGGAATTTTATTTCTACAACTCAATCAAATATTAAAATGATTTTTGAAAGTTTTAACACTAATATTGAACTAGATTCCAACTATAGTACCCCTTATGTATTTATAGTTGATAGAGATCTGAGTTTAAGGGGAAGAGATGATGATGAAGACATTGGGATGCTTTATGGTTTTAATTCACAATCTGTTGCAGAGATAAATAATAAGATGGTAGATGATGTTAAAATTATACTGGCAGAGTATAGATTGGCTCTTAAGAAAAATGATTCTTTATTTTATGAATAATAATATAAAATATATCGGATTATTTATAGTTATAATTCTTTTTGGAATATTTTCCTTGCCTAAGATTTACGAAAGAGTAGTTAATTCAGACACCAAAGATTCTAATAGACTTAATACTAATCAAAGACTATCGTACTTAACAATTTCTGAAGAAAAAAGAAAAGCTCCTGATTTTGTTTTAACTAATCAAGACTCGATATTAATTTCAAATGATGATATGTTAGGTAAAGTATATGTATTAGAATTTTTCTTTACCAGATGTCCTGATATTTGTATTGAAATGAATAAAAACATGAAATCACTGGATGAACAATTGGGAGATTCAAATGATTTTGGAATTATATCAATAACTATTGATCCTTCCAATGATTCACCGTCTACTTTGAAGAAATATTCTGAGGCACTTGATATTAAATCTCAAAACTGGCATTTTTTAACTGGTGAAAAAGACTATATCTATAAACTTGCTAATACTGGATTTAATATTTATGCAAATCAAAATGCAAATTTTGCAGGAGGTTTTGAGCATCAAGGGTATTTTGCACTTATTGATAAAGATGGTTATATTCGATCTAGAAGGGACAGTTTTGGCAACCCAATAATGTATTATCTAGGTATAAATGACATTAATGCTAGTATGCAGGGTACCGATATGTTAAGCTATGATATAAAACAATTAATTGATGAGTAAAATCCAAAACATATATAAAGACTTAAAGTATAAAACTTTAATAATTATCGTTTCGATAGTAATTCCTCTTGTTGTATTAGTCTTGTTTAATGTAAGAATAACATCTCTACCTGCTTTAACATTTTTACCGCCTATTTATGCATCAATTAATGGATTAACAGCATTACTATTAATTAGTGCTCTTTATAGTATCAAGAATAAAAAAGTCAAACAACATGAAATTTTAATGAAGACATCTATACTCTTATCATTAATATTTTTGGTTATGTATATACTATATCACATGACTTCAGATCCAACTCCATATGGGGGAGAAGGATTGATAAGATATGTATACCTTTTTATTCTAATAACCCATATTACATTATCTGTCTTTATTGTTCCTATGGTACTTATCACTTATGTAAGAGCTATTTCTAAAATGTTTGATAAGCATAAACAAATTGCAAGAATTACATTTCCAATATGGCTGTACATTGCTGTTACAGGTGTTATAGTTTATCTTATGATTTCACCTTATTATATCCACTGATGAAGAAATACTATCTGTTTTTTATTTTATTTTTTACAACGACTCTTGATCTTCAGTCACAATGCTCCATGTTAAGTGCAATGATGGAAACTGATCAGGGTTACGAATCAGCCAAGGGATTAAATAGGGGTATCGTTTATTTAATGTCTATCCCATATATATTAATAGGATTGATTATTTGGAAAATATATAAAACAAATAAAGCAGGATAATTTTTTTATTAATTAGGTTTATAATATAAACTAGTTTATATTTGTATAAAAAAGATGACAAATTCAGATCAGATAAAAATTATTAATGATATGATTAGTAAAACAAGGACTAATCTAAAACCTTTAAGTTTTAATTTAATTTTCTGGGGGACATTTATAAACATAATGAGTTTGATTCACTATGTTTTCCCAGCATTTATTCAACAAACATATTATTCTGCAGGAATATATTGGATAGCTCTTCCTATGATAGGAATGATTTATATGACCCGTTGGAATATTAAAAAATATACAGAGATAGGATATTCAACTACATTAAGTAGAGCGATTAAGATTATATGGGGAGTATTTGGCTTTGGGTGGCTAATGATAACACTTTTTTCTCTGTATAAAGGAATTAATCCAGTTCCAGATATTTTATTTCTCCTAGGTCTTGTTGTTGTTATGACTGGAATGATTATTAAATTTAAACCCTTAACAATAGGCGGTATGGTTATATTTGTTTTCATTTTCAAGTTGAATCAAAATCCAGATCAAAATTTTTTAATAGTGAATATGATTGGAGTAACCCTTGGATTATTGATCCCTGGAATTATGCTATCTAGAATGAAAACTGATAAATGATCAAAAAACTTTATTTTCAATTATTAATTTTATTAACCTGTAACATACTTATAGCTCAGGAATTTCAAACAAATCATAATTTACAGATAACTGTAAAAAAATTTGAGAATATAAAAGGTGAATTGCGAGTATGCTTAATAGACAAAAAGGAAGATTTTTTAAAACCCTATTGTATAAATGGTAAAGTAGTTTCCGTAACAAACGATTCAGTTTCTTTAGAAATAGTAAACTTAAAAACAGGAATTTACTCAATTTCAGTGTTTCATGATGAAAACAGCAATGGTATTTTAGACACTAAAGGTCTTTTTGGAATCCCTAGCGAACCTTATGGTTTTTCAAATAATCCAAATACAAGATTTGGTCCTCCTGGTTTTGAAAAGTGTACATTTCTTATAAATAAGGAAAAGCAAATCTCTATTGAATTACATTAAAAAAATATAATGAAAGATAAAAAACATATGACTTCTATACTTGAGAAGTTGCTTTTTAACCCAGTTCGATTAAAAATTCTTTCTTTTTTATTCTCAGTTGAGAGTGCAAGCTTTAAAAAATTAATGGAAATTTCTGGAGCAACTAAGGGTAATATTAGTGTTCAAATAAAAAAACTTGAAGACGCAGGACTTATTAAAGTAAGAAAAAAGTTCGAAGGTAATTACCCTCTTACTCTCTGCAAGATTACTTCAAAAGGTAAAACATCTTTTAAAGTTTTTCTAAACTCACTTCAATCATATGGAATAAATGAATCCGCAGATGTTGATTTTAAAAAATAGAATTTAGATATGATTAAAAAATTTAAGGATTCTAATAATGGTGGAACATTCATTGGTACTGGGACAGCAATAGGAGTAGCAGTTTTTGCAATAACAAATGAGCCAACATGGATCGCGGTAGGTGTAGCAATAGGTGCTGCAATTAGTTGGATGAAAAAATAAAATAAAAACGATAAAACAATTAAAATCAAAAAATAAATTATGAAAAAATTAATAGTAATTCTTCTTATATCTTCACTCTTTTACTCATGTGTAGCATTAAAGTTCCCTGATAAAATGGAAATAAACATTAATGTTCCAGAGGATTTTGATATTGAAAAACTTGAAATAATAGTTGATACTCTCAGGAGTCAAGGAAGAGAAAAGTTTGATATGCAGGTAGAGATAGGAACAGTTAAAAAATCTCAAAAAAAGAAAAAAAATTAAAAAATAAATTGTGTAGTAAAAAATTTATTAAGTACTTTGCATTACATAGTACCTAATATTTTTCTTACTTTAAACAAACTTTACGATAGTTTGTCGTTCTAATATTTAGAATTTAGGTAATTTTGCAAAATATATGATAGAAATTAAAAATTTACATAAGTCTTATGAAATGGGTTCATCCTCATTACATGTTCTTAAAGGCATTGATTTTTCTGTTAATGATGGTGAATTAGTTGCTATAATGGGATCTTCTGGTTCAGGAAAATCTACATTACTTAATATTTTAGGTATGTTAGATACATCAGACGAAGGAACATATGATCTTGATAAAATTCGTATTGCGAATATGGATGAAAAAAAGGCAGCTAACTATAGAAATAAGTTTCTAGGTTTTGTTTTTCAATCTTTTAACTTAATTAATTATAAAAATGCGCTTGAAAACGTTGCTTTGCCATTATACTATCAAGGTATACCTAGAAAAGAAAGACAAGTAACAGCACTTAATTACCTTGATAAAGTTGGCCTTAAAGAATGGTCTACTCACTTACCAAGTGAATTATCAGGTGGTCAAAAACAGAGAGTTGCTATAGCCAGAGCATTAGCATCAAACCCTAAAGTTTTACTTGCAGATGAACCTACTGGTGCACTAGATTCTAAAACCTCTATGGAGGTAATGGCCTTAATACAACAAATTAATAACGAGGGTAAAACTATTCTAGTTGTTACTCATGAACAGGATATAGCAGAAATGTGTAAAAGAGTTGTTCGTCTTAAAGATGGAATTATAGTTGAGGATAAAAAAGTTAAACAAAACATTATAAAAAATGTTTAATATAGAACGTTGGAAAGAAATTTTTCAGTCTATTCAAAAGAATAAGTTAAGGACTGCACTTTCTGGTATTACGGTATCATTAGGTATTTTAATCTTTATTATTCTTTTTGGTCTTGGAGAAGGATTAAAAAATTCTTATACGGATTTATTCCTAAGACAGGCAAATAATGTAGTATATTTTTATCCAGGAAAGACAACTAAACCATATGGTGGTTTCAAAACAAATAGAAGAATTGAATTTGATAACTCTGATGTAGTTGATATAAAAACCAATTTTTCAGATAGAATAGAGTATGTAAACCCAACTATTAGATATGGAGATATCATAAAATATAAACTAGAGTCATATAGTTTTACAATTAGTGGTGTATCACCATCAAATCAATATATATCTGGTAATATTTTAATGAAGGGAAGATATATTAATGAGAAAGATATTCAGGATAAAACGAAAGTTGTTGTTATCGGAAGAATTGTTGCAAGAGATATTTTTAAATCTGAAGATCCAATTGGGAAATTTATAAATATTGGAAATAGATCATATAATGTTATTGGAGTTTATCAAGATCTTGATGGTGAGAATGAAGAAAGTGAATTATTTGTTCCATACACAACAAGACAACAGATACTTAAGGGAAGTGACAAATTAGGAAATCTTGATATAACTTTTAATCAAAATCTTGGTGGAAGAGGTGCTGTAAAACTAGAAAATGATATAAAGACATTTTTAAAAAAGAAAAAATCAATAGATCCAACAGATCCCAGTGGAATAAGAGTTAGAAATGTAGCAGACGAATTGGATAGGTCTCTTCAATTTGCAAATGCTTTACAAATAATTGTAACTTTTGTTGGAATAGGTACACTAATTGCAGGAATAATAGGGATATCCAATATCATGGTATTCATAGTAAAAGAGAGAACCAAAGAATTAGGAATTAGAAAGGCATTAGGGGCAGAGCCTAATGAAATAATTAAAATGATTTTAACGGAATCAGTTTTTATTACATCAATAGCTGGTGTTTTTGGAATGATTTCAGGAATTGTTATTCTTAACTCATTAGATTCTGGTGTCCTTCAAGATTATTTTATCACAAGGGCAGGAGTAGATTTAAATATTGCTTTTTTTGCCACTGTAATACTAATAATTTTTGGAGTGATTGCTGGTTATATACCAGCTAAAAGAGCTGCTCAAATAAAACCAATAGTTGCATTAAGAGATGAATAGTTTAAAAAAAATTTTTGATAGAGATACTTGGGATGAAATTTTTGAATCTATTTCAAAAAATAAAACTAGGACTATAATTACAACTATTGGAGTTTTCTGGGGTATATTTATATACATAGTTTTGGCTGGATCAGCAACTGGTCTTGAAAATGGTTTTGATGATGCTTTTAGTGGGTTAAGTAAGAACTCCATGGGAGTATGGGCGCAAAGAACTTCTATTGCATATAAAGGATTTGAAGAAGGAAGACAACCCCTATTTAGATTAAATGATGTTGATAAATTAAAAAGTAGAATACCTGAAATTGAATACATAGCGCCAGGTCTTCAAGCTGGAGCTTTTAGTGGTGCACCCCCATTAGTAACAAGGGGTACTAAATCTGATAACTTTAACGTTTTTGGCAACTTTCCAGTTTATGCTAAAATTTCAGTTATTAATATATTTGATGGTGGAAGATATATTAATGAAGAGGATATTAAATATGAGAGAAAAGTAGCTGTTATTGGTGAAGGAACGCAAGAAAGGTTATTTACTGAAGGTGAAAATCCTCTTGGAAAATATATTGAAATTAACAATGTAAACTTTAAAGTAGTAGGAGTTACAAAATTTTCACAAGGAAGTGGGTTTGGATCAGATTCGGATGTAACTATTCCATATACTACTTTTGCTAAATTATATAATAGGGGTGATCGATATGGATTTATGTTTATAGCCGGATATGATTATGTAAACCCAAATTATTTAGAAGAGACAGTAATGTCAAATTTAAAAGTATTAAAAACTGTATCACCAGATGATGAGAGAGCTTTTGGATCTTTTAATATTGGTTCATTATTTGAAAGTATCATAAAATTTACAAAAGGGATGGTTTTCTTATCTCTTGTCGTTGGTATAGCTACAATTTTTGCTGGTGTTATTGGAATTGGGAATATAATGCTAATTGCAGTTAAGGAGAGAACTAATGAGTTAGGTATAAGAAGAGCACTAGGTGCTACCCCTGGAGAAGTAAAAGTTCAAATTGTATTAGAATCAGTTTTTCTAACAATTCTAGCGGGAATAATAGGTATTATTGTTGGTGCCTTTTTACTATTTGTTATAAATATAGGTACTTCAGGGTTGGAAGACTTTCCCTTTACAAACCCAACTGTTCCTTTAGCTATTGTATTTGGTGCATTTATTACTATGGTGACTTTAGGGACACTTATTGGACTAATTCCAGCAGAGAGAGCTGTAAGTATTAAGCCTATTGAGGCTTTAAGAGAAGAGTAATTAATTAAAATAAAAAAAATGAAATTTAAAAATATCGGAATTATAGTATTAATATTAGGTTTATTATTTGCTATTGCCTATTTCGTCAGAACAAATAGTAAATCAGCAATTCAATATGACACGACAACTGCATTTACCTCAAGTATTCAAAAAACATCTGTTGTGACAGGTACAGTTATTCCTGAAGATGAGGTTGAAATAAAACCTCAATTAAATGGAATCATTTCAGAAATAATGGTAGAAGAAGGTGATATGGTTAATAATGGTGATTTGATTGCAATAATTAAAGTAGTTCCAGATGAAAGATCTGTTTATGGAGCTCAATCTCAAGTAAATGCTGCAGAATTAAATGTTAAGAATGCTGAAAGACAAATGCAAAGAGCAGAAGAATTATTTTCAAAGCAAATAATTTCTCAACAAGAATATGAAGACGCAGAATTAAGATTCAATACTGCAAAAGAAAACTTACAAGCGGCTCAAAATGATCTAGAAATTATTAGAAAGGGATCTGTCTCTGGATCATCAACTGCTAATACAAATATTAGAGCTACTATTACTGGAACTATTCTTGAGATACCTATTAAACTAGGTGATCAGGTAATTGCAGCTAATAGCTTTAATTCTGGATCAACAGTTGCAATAATTGCAGATTTAAACATGATGATCTTTGAGGGACAAGTAGATGAAGCAGAAGTTGGAAGACTAGAGGTAGGACAGGATTTAAGTGTAAGTATGGCTGCTATTCCTGATAAAGAATTTCTTGCAAAGTTAAAATTTGTTGCTCCTAAAGGTACTGAAGCTGGTGGTGCAGTTCAATTTAAAATTGAGGCTGACCTTACTCTAGATGAAAGTACTTTTATAAGAGCTGGATACAGTGCAAACGGAACTCTTGTAGTTGACAATAGACAAGATATCATGGTTATACCTGAGGCTCTTTTACAGTTTGATAGAAAAACTTCCATACCATATGTTGAAGTAGAGACTTCTAATCAAAATTTTGAAAGAAGAGACATAACTATTGGATTATCAGATGGAATAAAAGTTGAGATTTTAGATGGACTAGAAATGACTGATAAAATTAAAATTTGGAATAAAACAGAACCGATTAAGATTGAACCTGAAGAATCAGCATTCGATCAATTTGATGACTAAAAAAAAAAAATGATAAATAAATATATTCTTTTAACTCTTTTTTCTTCAACACTTGCTTATTCCCAATCAGGTGAAAACATTTTAACACTTCAGGATGCTGTTGAGATGGCAATAGAAAAAAATATAAGTATTAAACAATCAGAACTAAACTTACTTAATTCTGAAATAAGTAAATCCGACGCTATTGGAAATTTCCTTCCAAGAGTTTCAGCATCAGCTAACCACCAATGGAACATTGGTAGAGGGATTAATATTACAACTAATGTAATTGAAGATATAACCACTTCATTTTCATCTATGAGTGCAGGTGTTGGTTTAGATGTATATAATGGTTTTAGAAATGTATATCAACTTCATAGAGCTAATCTAGAAATTCTTTCTTCACAGTATCAACTAGATGATATGAAAGATGACATAAAGCTTTTAGTAGCAAATTCCTATTTGCAAATCATGTTTAATAGTGAAATACTTAAAGTTCAAAAATCACAACTTGAAATTACTAAACTAGAATTTGAAAGAACTAAAGATTTAATTGATAGCGGAACATTTTCGCCAAGACAAATTTTTGAAATTGAAGCAAATTTGGCTTCTCAGGAACAGAGTGTTGTTCAAGCTGAGAATAATTTTAGAAATGCAAAGCTAAGTTTAGCACAACTTCTTTTAATTGATGATTTTGAAAGCTTTGAAATAGCATATGAAGATTTTAGTGTTCCTTTTTCAGATATATTATCTAAAACACCAAAAGAAATACTTGAAAAATCTTTGACCTTCAGAAATGATATTAAATTAGCGGAGACTAATATATCTATAGCTGAGAAGGATATTCAAATATCAAAATCTCAATTGCAACCAACAGTTAGTTCATTTTATCAATGGAACACGAGAATATCTTATCTAGAAAACACTCCTAGCTTTGAAGATCAGTTTGATTTAAATAAAGGTCAAGGATATGGTCTCGCTTTAAATATTCCGATATTTCAAGGAAAACAGATAAGAAACAACGTTGAAAGAAGTAAAGTAAATCTTGATAGACTTCAAAATCAATATGAACAAGAAAAATTAAATCTTGAGAATTCAATTAATCAAGCATATAATGATTTAAAAGGAGCTATTAAGCTATATGAAGCTTCAAATAAAACCTTAGAATCTTTGAAAAATGCTTTTGAAGATGCTTCTGATAGATTTTTACTAGGTTCAGTAAGTTCTTTTGATTTTATCCAATCAAAACAAAGATATGAGTCTTCTGTTTCTGAAAATATTAGAGCTAAGTTTGATTATATATTTAAGCTTAAAGTTTTAGAGTTTTACTTTGGATTACCTTTATCAATTCCTCAATCTAATTAAATTGATATAGATGTCATTAATTTTAAATTTAGAGACATCTAGTAAAAACTGTTCTGTTTCTCTTTCTTCTTTGGGGAAACTAGTGAGTCATTTTGAATTAGAGGATGATAAATACAGGCACAGTGAATTATTAACCTCAAAAATTCAAGACATACTATCTAATGAAAAATTAAATGTAAAAGATTTAGATGCTATTTCAATTGGAGTTGGTCCAGGTTCTTTCACAGGACTAAGAATCGGCTTTTCTGTAGCTAAAGGACTTTGTTATCCTCATAAAATAAAGTTGATTGGAATATCAACTCTTAAAATTCTTGCAAATTCCTTAGATTCAAAAAAGGATAATATTATTGCACTAATAAATGATAAAGGAAATTATTTTTATTTATCTAAATATAATTCTGAATTAGTTGAATTAATACCTCCAAGAATTGAATTTATTGATAAAGAATTTTTAAATAAAATGATTGATAATTCTACAACTATTGTGGTAAATGATATTTATTCATATCAGCATATAGACAAGATATTAAATAAAAAAGTGAATTTGATCAAAAATAAAATTAGTTCATCAAATATGATAAGTATTTCCCAAAAGTCATTTAATAATAACATATTTGAAGATGTTGCATACGCGGAGCCCGTGTATGTGAAAAAACCATATGTAAACTAGATTAGTTTATTAGAATCCCAAAGCTTTTTTAACATCAGCTAAAAGATCCTTTCCATCAGCAAGGATAATTCCTCCATTTGGGCTTGAGTCAATTACATAATTAAACCCTTGATCTTTACCAACTTTAGTAATAGCATCTCTAGCTTTTTCAAGGAGAGGTGTCATTAAGTCCATTTGCTTCTTTTGAAGCTCTTGTGCAGCTGAGTCTCTGAATTCTTGTAAATTTGTCTGCATACTTTCAAGCTCTTTTTGTCTGGCTTGATTTGTAACATCAGTTTGATTTGCAGCATCTGAAGAGTAACTTTGAGCCTTGGTTTGAAATTCTTTAAATGCGTTATCAATTTGAGTTGTGTAATCTTTTTCAAGTTTAGCTAATTCATTTTGAGCAGCAATTACTTCAGGCATTTCGCTAATAAGCTGTTGAACGTTTATGTGAGCTACATTAGATTGAGCAACAGCAGTTATTGGTGCTATAGCTAAAAAAGTAGCAGTAATTAATTTGAGTATCGATTTCATCATCTGTTATAATATTTACGGTGCAATATCGTAATTTTTCTTTAAAAAACGATTAAAATTGTTGACCTATTACAAAGTGTGTTTGCCATCCGGATGCTTGTCCTGAATTCGAAAGGTCTGTTGAGTCAAACCCATAGCCAAAGTCTATTCCAAGAAGTCCAAATGCAGGCATAAACACCCTTACCCCAATACCAGCTGATCTTTTAACATCAAATGGGCTATAATCTTTAAAATTATCAAATCCGTTACCAGCCTCTAGAAAACTAAGAGCAAAAACAGAAGCACTTGGTTTTAAACTTATAGGGTATCTAAGTTCTAATGAAAATTTATTATAAATAATAGATCCATCTCTACTTGAGAGTGATCCGTTTTCATAACCTCTTAATGATATTGTCTCTCTTCCATCCATTGCATATTGCTGCATTCCATCACCACCTAGAAAAAATCTTTCAAAAGGAATATAACCCTTATTACTATTATATGTTCCTAAAAATCCAAAGTCTGTTTGTGCTTTTAAAACAAATTTTCCAAATACTCTAGTATACCAGCTACCATCAAATTTAACTTTATAAAATTCTAGCCATCTGTATTTTGCTTGATCTATTTCAGCTTGAATAGGTTCCCCTCTATTATTCTGATATTCAGGTCTTTCATTCATATCAGAGAAATCATCACCTGTGATTAGGGAATAAGGGGGAGAAAATCTTGCACTTAGTGAAAAACTTGATCCACCAATTGGAAAAATAGGGTTTGTATATGTATTATTTCTAGAAAGAGCAATATTATAAGCTATGTTATGTGACTCTCCATTTCCAAAAGTAAAAAGTCCAGTGAAATAATTATTTAAATTATAATACTGGTAAGATATAGATTGAGACAGAACAAAATAATCATCAGGTACTTTCAATCTTTTGGCAATACCAAGATTAAACCCAGCAATTTCAAATGATTGAGTTTTATCAGCTCTCCTTGTGAAATAGTCATATCTATATTGTTTTGTAGATGAGAGCGAAAGTGAAAACTGTACAGGTTCTCTTCCACCAAACCACGGTTCAATAAAACTGAAACTTTTAGTGCTGTAAAAAGAACTAGTTTGAAGTCTTATAGAAAGAGTTTGTCCATCTCCCATAGGCAAAGGTCTCCAAGCCTTTTTGTTTTTAATATTTTTTGTTGAGAAATTATTAAATGAAAGACCAAGAGTACCAATAAAGCCACCCCCTCCATATCCACCTTGTAATTCTATCTGACTAGCACCAGCTTCAATTAATCCTAACTCAATATCTACTGTTCCTTGATTAGGATCTACATTCTTAAAATCAGGACTAATCTGTTCAGCGTCAAAAAATCCTAACTGACCAACCTCACGAATGGTTCTTACCACCTTGTCTTTACTGTACAGTTCTCCGGGTTTTATCCTAAGTTCACGATATATTACATTATCATTAGTTTTAGTATTACCAACAACTGTAATTTTATTAAAACTTGCTAGTTTACCTTCATTAATTCTTATTTGAAAATCAATAGTATCATTAGCTGCACTAACTTCAACTGCATTTACCGATGAAAATAAATATCCATTGTTTTGATATAGGTTAGATAAATCATTTGCATCTGGGTTATCATCCTGAATTCTTTCTTTAAGAAGAACACCATTGTAAGAATCTCCACTTTTTATACCTAATATTTGGTCTAATTGAAAATCAGTATATGAACTATTACCAATATAATTTATATTACCGAAATAGTATTTATTTCCCTCGTCAATACTTAATGCAATATCGATTGTTTTCTCATCATTTGTGATGATAGTATCAAATTCAATTCGTGCATCCCTATAGCCTTTCTCTTTGTAAAATGAAATTAAACCTTCTTTATCGTTTTCATAATCTGATGCTATAAGCTTTGATTTTTTCCAAAATCTTAAAGGAAATTTTTTCTTGGTCTTTTTAAGCTTGGACTTTAACTTAGCATCTTTAAATATTTCATTACCAGAGAAGCTAATATTTTTTATTTTAATTCTTTCACCCCTATTAACATTTATATTAAGGTTACGTCTGTTTGAACCAATTGAGTCGGGAGTTGATACTATAGTAACTTTAGAGTTTAAAAAACCATCTTTTTTTAAATCATTTTGAATATAGTTTCTTGTGTTTGTAAGAAAACTTTCTGAAAGTCTCTTGCCTTCTGATAACTCAGTTTCTTTTTCAAAAGTTTCAGCTTTGCTTTTCTTTACACCATTTATGTTGTATTTGAGTAATGTAGGAAGTTCATCAACATTTATCTCTAATTTTATCTTACCATTATTAACATCTGTAACATAAAGATTAACATCACTAAAAAGTTCAAGATTCCATAATTTTTTTAGAACTGCACTGACTTCTTCTCCTGGAACTTGAATACTCTGCCCTTGTCTTAAGCCACTGTAAGTAACAACAGTTCTGTCGCTAAAGTTTTTTAGTCCAACAACTGTAATAGTATCAATAGAATAA
This sequence comes from uncultured Bacteroidota bacterium, assembly GCA_902509805.1. The sequence goes on along the minus strand of CABWZL010000008.1, from coordinate 18,234 downwards.
GTATCACCCTTTCTATAATCATTTTGAGAAAAGAGGAGCCCTGTCGATAACATAAAGACAGTAAAAACTCTTATTAATTGAGATTTAAACTTGTTTACTTGTTTTTCCAAATCTTCTTTCTCTGTTTTGATATTCAACAATAGCTTTAGTAAAATCTTGTTCCGAAAAGTCTGGCCAATATACATCAGTAAAATATAATTCTGCATAAGCAATTTGCCATAATAAGAAATTACTAATTCTTTGTTCTCCACTTGTTCTAATAAGTAGGTCTACATCAGGCAAATTTCTTGTGTAAAGATGGTCATTTATAACGGAATCATCAAAATTATCAAGAGAAATTATATCATTTTTAACTTTCTCTGAAATCTCTTTAACGGCTTTAAAAATCTCTTGCTTACCACCATAACTTAAAGCAAGGGTTAGTGTCATCCCTGTATTATTTTTTGTGTTTTCAATAATGCCATTCAATTCGGTTTTAACTTTCTCTGGCAAAGAATTTAAGTCACCTATAGCATTTAATTTTATGTTATTATTAAATATATCTTCAAACTCATCTTTAAGTGTTTGAACTAAAAGTTTCATGAGAGTATCGACTTCATTACTTGGTCTATCCCAATTCTCTACTGAAAAAGTAAACAATGTGAGATATTCTATTTTATGTTTATTAGCTTCTTCAACAATTTTTTTAACAGTAGCAACTCCATTTTGATGACCAAAAATCCTTGGCATTCCTTTTTGTTCAGCCCACCTTCCATTCCCATCCATTATTATCGCTGTATGTTTAGGAATCATTTTTATTTCTTTAGATTTTTGTTCCTCATGTCTTGACCCCAAAATAATTTCTCTCTTAATCTCTTGTAAAAATTATCATTATCAAACTTTATAGTACGAATTGTAAAGTCTGCTTTTGAAACCTTTATTTTATCAGAACAATTTACTGAATACATTCTTGAATCTACAGACAAATTTATATCACTATCTCCTTCAATATCTATATCTATTTTTGAATTGTCAGGGATTACCAATGATCTCATGTTTATATTATGAGGTGCAATTGGATTTAGAAGAATAACATTTGACTCTGGAGAAACAATTGACCCTCCATTACTTAAAGAATAACCTGTGGAACCTGTGGGAGTTGAAATTATTAATCCATCTGACCAATAATTTGTTAAATAATTATCATTAATTCGACAGGATATATTTAAAAGAGATGTTGTGTCTTTTCTTTGAATTGTTATCTCATTAAGAGCAAATGGATAATCATAAAATGCATCATTTTGAGAGTCTGACTTAACCTCTAAAAGAGTTCTTTTAATAATGCTAAATTTACCTTTATCAATTAAAGAAATAGCTTCTTCAATATTTTCTTTTTGAACACTAGTTAAAAAACCTAGTCTACCTGTATTAATACCAAGAATAGGAATATTAGAATCTTTAACATATGTTATGGATCTTAAAATTGTACCATCTCCACCAATTGCAAAAACAAAATTAATATCATTTTCTATTGGCTTTTTTGAATCAAAAAAAGAGAATTTTTTTTGAGCCTCTTTACTCAGTTCTTTTTTTATTTTAGAGTCAATAACTAATTGATTGTCTCCTGAAATAATATCAATTATATCCTTGCAACAATCAATTGAGGATTTGTTATGAAATGCTATGTATAGAGCTATTTTCATATCACAAAAATACAAACTTTATAACTTTATTAAGTACTATATTTGCAATTAAGTTTTTAAACATTCTATGACAAGATTAAGCGTAAATATTAATAAAATTGCTACACTGAGAAATGCTAGAGGCGAGGATTATCCAAATTTAATAAAGACAGCTCAAGATATCATTAGCTTTGGAGCTCAAGGCATTACAATACATCCAAGGCCAGATGAAAGACATATTCGATATTCTGATGCTTATGAGCTTAAAGAAAAAATCAATACTGAGCTAAATATAGAGGGAAATCCAAATAAAAAATTTATTGATCTTGTTAATGAAATTAAACCTGAACAAGTGACTTTAGTTCCTGATTCTGAGAATGTAATTACATCAAATGCTGGATGGGATACAATAAATAATTTTTCATTTTTAAATGATATAGTTAAACAGTTCAAATCAAATTCAATACGAGTTTCGATATTTATTGATCCAGACATAGACATGTTAGAGGGAGCAAAAAAAATAGATGCTGACAGAGTTGAGCTTTTTACTGGACCTTATGCTAAAGAGTATAATAATGATAAACTAAAAGCAATTGAAAAATACATTCAATGCTCACAAGTTGCAAATGAAATTAATTTAGAACTTAATGCAGGTCATGATTTAAATCAAAATAATCTAGATTTTTTTATTCAATCAACAAAAAATATTAAAGAAGTTTCAATTGGCCATGCTCTAATTTCAGAGTCTCTATATAAAGGTTTACATTCTACAATCAAATCTTATCTAGATATACTTAAATGAAAATACTTCATTCTAATTTAATAGGAAACTCTGATAGAGATCTTTTTATAATTCATGGATTTTTAGGAATGGGAGATAATTGGAAAACTCATGCAAAAAAAATATCTGAAAAAGACTTTAGAGTTCATTTAATAGATCTAAGAAATCATGGAAAAAGTTTCTGGAGTGATGATTTTAGTTTTGAATTAATGGTTGAGGATATATATAATTATGCTAAACATAATAAAATTAAAAAGTTTAGTCTATTGGGTCATTCTATGGGGGGAAATGTAAGTATGTTATTTGCGGAAAAATTTCCTGAATTTTTGGACAAAATAATTATTGTAGACATAATTCCAAAAGAATATAAACCTCATCATGAAAATATTTTAAACAGTTTAGAGTCATTAGATTTTAAAAAAATAAATTCAAGAAAAGATGCAGATTTTCATTTATCAAATTATATAGAGGATGAGAGAGTTAGGCAATTTTTATTAAAGAATTTATATTGGATAGATAAAGAAAATTTGGGATTAAAACTCAATATTAAAATTTTAAGTGAATTCAAGAATAAATTATCAATTAGACTTAAAAATGATTTAAAGTTTGATAATCCATCTCTTTTTTTATACGGTGAAAACTCACCTTATGTAAATGAATCGGATTTTCCACTAATTAAAAAATATTTTTCTACTGTCCAAATTATTAAAGTTCCTTTATCTGGTCATTGGGTTCATGCAGATAATCCATCTTTTTTTCTTGATAAAACAATTAATTTTTTAAATTGAATAATGGAAAATCATAAAATTAGAAAAGCTAATTCTTCTGATGTAAAAGATATTCTTAGATTACTAATTGAACTAGCAGTATATGAAAAAGAACCTGATGCTGTTAAGGTTACAGAGAGAGATTTAATAAGAGATGGTTTTGGAGAAAGCCCTAAGTTTGAATGTATTTTGGCTGAGTTTAACTCCGAAATTATTGGCTTAGCTTTCTATACGCCTAGATACTCTACTTGGGTAGGAGACACTTTACATCTAGAAGATTTGATAGTAACTAAAAAAATGAGAGGTAAAGGTTTTGGAATATCTCTTTATAAATCATTTTTATCTGAGGCAAAAAAAAGAGGTGTAAATAGAGTTGAATGGTCAGTTTTAGATTGGAACAAGTCAGCAATTGATTTCTATAAGAGTACAGGCGCTATAATTGATGGTTTAGATCAATGGAAAATTGTAAGAATGAATAAAGAAATTATTGAAAAATTCCTATCAAAATAATTCTTCTTCAATAAAATTAATAATAAAACTTTTTATCTGATCTCTTACTTCTTCAAAGTCTTTATTATAAAAACCATTATTTAATTTAGATGGATCTGCAAAATTTTTATGTATTTTTTTTCCATTACTATTAGGTAAAATAGGACATGTTTCATTTGCATTATCACATACAGTAATTATAAAATCAAATTTTTCATTTTTATACTCATCAATAAGATTTGAATTGTGATGTGAAATATCAATCCCTATTTTTGCCATGCTTTTTACAGCATTTTTATTTAATCCATGTTTTTCAATTCCTGCACTAAAAACAGAAATTGAGTTATCTGTATAATGATTTAAAAATCCATGAGCAATTTGACTTCTACACGAGTTACCGGTACAAAGAATAAGAATATTTTTCATTAAAAACCTAATGAAAATTGAGCTATGTAAAAGAACAAAAATATTCCAAATATATCATTTGCTGTTGTAATAAATGGTCCAGTAGCTATAGCAGGATCAATACCTTGTTTGTCAAGAATAATAGGGACAAATGTTCCTACCAATGCTGCAATTATTATAACACCCATCATTGAACCAGCAATAGTAAGGCTCATAAATAAATCTTGATTTACAATTTGTCCAAAAATCACCAGTATAATGGATAAGGCTAAACCATTAATTAGACTTAAACTAACTTCTTTCAATAGTCTAGTTAGTAAAGAACCTTTTACTAAATCATTTGCAAGACCTTGAACAATAATGGCTGATGATTGAACTCCAACATTTCCAGCCATTGCAGCTATAAGTGGAGTGTAGAAAAACAAACTTCTTAGTTCAGGTTGATTCATGATTTGTTCAAAATCTTTCAAAATAAAAACACTACCAAGACCTCCTAAAAGCCCTAAAAACAACCATGGTAGTCTAGCTCTAGTTAATTGAAGAAGAGAATCATTAACTTCAACTTCAGAATAAATACCTGCAGCTAATTGATAATCTTTTTCAGCTTCGTCTTTAATTAAATCAACTATATCATCGATGGTAACTCTTCCTAATAAAGTTTTTCTTTTGTTAGTTACAGGAATAGCTTCAAGATCATATTTAGACATAATTTTTGCCACTTCTTCACCTTCTTGATCAGCTGTAACGTAATCAACTTTAGGAATAAAAATATCTTTAACTTTTGATTTTGAATTTGCAGTAACCACATCTTTCAATGAAAGTCTTCCTTTCAATTTATTTTTTGAATCAACTACGTATATTGAGTGAACTCTAGTTACATTCTTTGCTTGTTTTCTAATTTCATCAATACATTTTGTAATACTAAGGTTTTCACTCACTTTAACTAGCTCCTTTGCCATTAACCCACCAGCTGTATTTTCATTATACTTTAGTAGTTCTTTTATGTCATCTGTTAATTCAGAATCTTTAATTTGAGAGAATACTCTTTCCTGTCTTTCTTCATCTAATTCTGAAATTACATCTGTTGCATCATCAGTATCAAGTTCTTCAATTTTTTCAGCAATCTCTTTAGCTGAAAGATTTTCAAGAATTATTTCTCTTAAATCTTCATCAATTTCAGCAAGAGCATCAGCAATTCTTTGTTTATCAAAAATTTTAACAAGAAAAATAACTTCTTTAATTTCTAGAAGTTCAAATATTTCAGCTAAGTCAGCATAATGAAGCTCATTGAGATCCATGACAAGTTTTTCATTGTCATTATCTTTAATAAGTCTTTTAATCTTATTTATTAATTCATCATTGACTTTAAATTGTCTCATCACTAATTTTTTGAGTTAATTTGACAAATTCTTCGACTGAAAGCTGTTCGGGTCTTAATCCAAATATACTATCTTCTAATATATTTTCTTGTAAATCAAGTCTTTTTAGAGAATTTTTTAATTTTTTCCTTCTCTGTTGAAAACTTAATTTTATGACTTTATCTAATAAATCAACATCACAGTTAAGATTTATATTTTTTTTCCTAGTCATAGAAATTACTGCAGAATCAACTTTTGGCTTTGGAAAAAATACATTTGGAGAAACATTAAATAAAATTTTTACATCATAAAGAAGTTGAGTTTTAACTGAAAGTATTCCATATTTTTTTGTGTTATGTTTACTAACAATTCTTTCTGCTACTTCCTTTTGAAACATACCAACAAGACGACTAACAGACTTATAATTATCTATAGCTTTAAATAAAATTTGTGATGAGATATTATATGGAAAATTTCCAATAATTAAAATTTCACTTAATGATGGGTATATTGATTTAAGATCAAACTTTAAAAAATCTTTTTCTATTATTTCAAGCTTTTCATTTTTATATTCATTTTCAAGAAATAATATAGATTCTTTATCAATTTCAATTAATGTTAAAACATCTTTTAAGTATAACAGGTATTTAGTTAGAGCACCCTTTCCTGGACCTACCTCAATAACTTTATCATAGTTACTAAAATCAACAGAATCAATGATTTTTTTTGATATATTTTCATCAATTAAAAAATGTTGACCCAGGTATTTTTTTGGATTAACATTTTCTATCATAGCATTAATCTATTATATCAAAACCAGTAAAAGGTACCAAAGCCTTAGGAATGTTAATTCCATCTTTTGATTGATTATTCTCAATTAAGCCTGCTATTACTCTTGGTAAAGCAAGAGAACTTCCATTTAAGGTATGAAGAAGATGATTTTTACCTTCTTTATCTTTAAACTTAAGGTTAAGTCGATTGGACTGATAAGTTTTAAAGTTTGAAACAGAACTAATTTCCAACCATTTTTTTTGACCTTTAGAGTATAATTCAAAATCATAGGTAATAGCAGAGGTAAAACCTAGATCACCAGCACATAAATTGAGAATTCTGAAATCTAATTCTAATTCGGATAATATACTTTTTATATGCTCTTTCATTCCAGTTAAAGCATTACTTGAGTTATCAGGATGTTCAAGTCTAACTATTTCAACTTTATCAAATTGATGAAGTCTATTAAGTCCTCTTACATCTGAACCATAGCTTCCAGCTTCTCTTCTAAAACAAGGAGTGTAACCCGTAAGGAGTATTGGAAGTTCTTCAATAGATAATTTACTATCTCTATAGATATTTGTTAATGGAACCTCAGCAGTTGGAATTAAATAAAAGTCATCATTAACTACATGATACATTTGACCATCTTTATCTGGTAACTGTCCAGTTGCAAAAGCAGATTGAGAATTAACTAAATGTGGAACTTGAAATTCAGTGTATCCTGCAGAAGTATTTCTGTCAAGAAAAAAATTAATAAGTGCTCTTTGAAGTTTAGCACCCTTTCCTTTATAAACTGGAAATCCTGATCCAGTGACTTTACTTCCAAGTTCAAAATCTATTATATCCAAATCTTTAGCTAAATCCCAATGATTTTTTAAGTTTTCTGGGATTTCTTTTATCTCACCACTAGAGAAAACTTCTAAATTATCATCAATAGTAAAACCATCTGGAACATGATTATCTGGGAGGTTAGGAATGGTTGTAATTAGACTTAAAATATCAGATTTTGTTTTATCAAGTTTATCTGATAAGTCTTTGGATTTAGCCTTCAAAGTTACAGACTTGCTTTTAAGATTTTCAGTATCATTACTTTTATTTCCTGATTTAAAAATTTTAGCAATTTCTTTAGAAATATTATTAGACTCAAATAAAATTTGGTCCAATTCTTGTTGAGTTTTTTTTCGAATATTGTTAAGCTCTATGATTTCATCTATAACACCAAGATTTTTAAATCCTCGTTTTTCAAGACCTTTTAAAGTATTCTCTTTATCATTAGAAATTTGATCGATTAAAAGCATAGATTAATTTGAAATCAAAGATAAAACTTATTTGTTTATTAATTTTAAACAATAATTCTCATCTTTTACTAATTGCTCTTGAAGTGCTTGTATTGAAGAAAACTTTTTTTCCTCTCTAATTTTTGAAATCATTTTAACAGATATTACTTGATCATAGATATCTTCATTGAAGTTAAACAAATGAACTTCAATGGATTTAATATTTGTCCCAATAGTTGGGCGATGACCTATATTCATCATACCGTTAAACAACTTATCTTTAATTATTGTTTCAATTAAATAGACTCCATCTTTTGGTATAATTTTGTAGGTTTCCTCAATAAAGATATTAGCGGTAGGGTAATTTATTTTTTTTCCCAATCCATCTCCTTTTACTACTTTTCCTGTTAGATTAAAATATCTTCCAAGATACTTCTCTGTAGTTTTAATATCACCTTCATTAATTGAATTTCTAATTTTTGTTGAGCTCACTGTAATTTTTTCAATTTCTTGTGCTTTAATTTCTTCTACAGTAAAATCATAATCACTAGCATAATTTTTCAGGTCTGTTACTGAAGCTTCTCTTCCTTTACCGAATCTGTGATCGTATCCAATAATTATATGTTTAATTTTAAGCTTTTCAACTAAAAAATCTTTTATAAATTGATTAGCTGATAATAATGAGAATTTTTTATCAAAAGGATGAATTATTAGTGTATCAATTCCAATTTCATTTAAGTGAATAATCTTTTCATCTAAAGTATCAATCATTTTTACTTCATTATACTTGTTTAATATTATTCTTGGATGTGGAAAAAAAGTTAATACAACTGAATTTAGATCTTTATTCTTAGAGGAGTTAATTAACCTACTTAATATTTTCTGATGCCCAAGATGAATACCATCAAAAGTTCCAATTGTAATAACTGATCTTTTATCTTCATTATAGGCTTCAATACTTCTATAAATTTTCATCAATAAAATTCTTCTTATTATAAAGATTCATTGTTCTTTCAATTCCAATTTGAATAAAAGAAAATATAATATCAGTTGATATTTTAGTAAGATTTTTAATTTTTTCTTGTTCTGAATCAGTCCATTTACCTAGAACATAATCTGACATAGATCCTCTAGTATTATTGGATATCCCAACTCTAATTCTAGGATAATTAGAGTTTCCTAAAAATTCTTGAATATCCTTCAAACCATTATGTCCTCCAGCAGTTCCGCTTGACTTTATTTTTATATTCCCAAAATAAAGATTTAGATCATCACAGATTACAAGAATATTATCATTACTAACCTTCTCTTTATTTTTCCAATATAAAAGTGACTTTCCGGAATTATTAACGTAATTATTAGGTTTAATTAATATAATTTTTTTGCCCTTGAACTTAGACTCTGCCCTATGTGCTAATTTGACTGACTCAAAGTTTACATTTAAGGTATTTGAAAGTTCATCAATAACATCAAATCCAATATTATGTCGAGTATTATCATAATCGTCACCAATATTTCCAATACCTATTATAAGATATTTATTCATATCAGACTTTGTAGTTAACAGTGATACGACTTTTTTAAAAAAATACATTATATAGTAATCTTATTTAAAGTTAAGATTAATTATATAAAATTATCCTTATGAATCTTTTGAATCATCTTTAGGAGTTTCTGCTGCTCCTTCTGCCGCTCCCTCTGTTGCTCCCTCTGCTGCTCCTTCTGCTCCCTCTGCTGCTCCTTCTGCTCCTTCTTCAGTCTCCTCATCTTCAGGAAGTGCCATTGAAGCTCTAGATGTTCTTACTTGACATACAACAGTGTTTTCCGGATGAAGTAACTCAAAGTCTTCATTTTCTAGTTGAGATACATAAAATTTATCACCTAACTCAAGTGAAGAAATATCTACATTAAGAGAATCTGGAAGATTACCAGGAAGTGCTTTAACTCTAAGTTTTCTTTTATTTCTTGATAACACACCACCACTATTTTGAATACCAGGTGCAGACCCGCTTAGTTCAACAGGAATATCCATTGTAACTGGTTTGTCATCATGAATCTCATAAAAATCTGCATGCAAAATTTTGTCTGAAACAGGATGAAATTGAATATCTTGGAGAATTGCATTTTTCTTTTTATCACCAAAATCAAGTTCAACAGTGTGAGCTGCTGCTGTGTATACTAAATCTTTGAAACCTATTTCAGTAGCAGTAAAATGTAAAACTTCACCACCTCCATATAATACACATGGAACATTACCATCTTTTCTTAATGAATTTGTACTTGTTTTTCCAGTAGCTTCTCTAACTAGACTTTTAATTTTTATTGATTTCATCTTTTTTTAGTTTATAAATAGTTTGTCAATTGATTTATTGTGATGAACATTATACATTGCTTCAGCAAATATTTTAGAGCATGTTAAATGTTCAACTTTTGTTGATTCTTTTTTTATTTCAATTGAATCACTTGTGATTAATTTTTTAAGTTTTGATTTTTCAATTTTTTCATAAGCATCACCTGAAAGTAATGCATGTGTACAGATAGCAATAACTGATTTGGCACCTTTTTCAATCATTAAATCAGCAGCTCTAGTTAAGGTCCCAGCAGTATCAACCATATCATCAATCAAAACAACATTTTTTCCTGTAACATCACCGATTAATTCCATATGAGTAATTATATTTCCTTTAGATCTTTGTTTATAGCAAATAACAACATCAGCATCTAAAAACTTGGAGTATGCATATGCTCTTTTTGAGCCACCCATATCAGGTGATGCAATTGTTAGATTATCAATGTTTAAAGATTTCAAATAAGGAACAAAAATTGACGAAGCATATAAGTGATCAACTGGTTTCTCAAAAAATCCTTGAATTTGATCAGCATGCAAATCCATTGTTATGATTCTGGTTGCTCCAGCTGACTCAAGAAGTTTAGCTACTAATTTAGCTCCGATTGGAACTCTTGGCTTATCTTTTCTATCTTGTCTTGCCCATCCAAAATATGGTATAACAGCAGTAATATGTCTTGCGGAGGCTCTTTTAGCAGCATCAAGCATAAGAAGCATTTCCATTAAATTATCTGATGAAGGGTTTGTAGATCCTATTAAAAAAACTCTAGATCCTCTAACAGACTCCTCAAAAGAAGGTTGAAACTCACCATCACTGTACCTTTGAAAATAGACACTACCTAAATCTTGACCAAAATGTTTAGCAATTTGTTTAGATAAAGTAGTACTCTGTGTACAAGAAAATAATTTTACTGGTGTTTTCACAATCAATTAATTGGAGTGCAAATTTATAAATAATTATTGTTCAGTATAATTTTATTATAAATTATTTAATATAATGGAATTTATTAATTTTGAGACCTTTAGCTTCGGTGGCGAAATTGGTAGACGCGCTGGATTCAAAATCCAGTTCCTCTTGGAGTGTGGGTTCGATTCCCACCCGAAGTACTATTTATGCCCCTAAATAAAAAAGATACCGTGCTTGATATTGTCTGGTTTAAGAAAGATCTTCGGACACTTGACAATAAGTCACTTGAATTTGCATCAAATTCTGGTAATCCAACATTATTTATATATATAATTGAGCCATCTGTAACAGATTCACCAGATTATGATAAACGACACTCAAGATTTATATATGAGTCATTAATCGATGTGGAGAATAGGTTTAGAAAATTTTCTTTAAATCTTAATTACATTAATTGTGAGGCGTTAGAGTTTTTTGAAGAAATTTCAAAAAAATATAACATAAACAATGTATTATCATATCAAGAAATAGGTAATAATTTAACTTACTCAAGAGACAAAATAATAGCAAAATTTTTTCATAGTAATAATATAAATTGGATTCAAAATAAAACTAATGGAATAATAAGGGGTTTAAAATCAAGAAAGAATTGGAAAAGGAAATGGATAGATGAAATGAAATCAGAGATTGTAATCACTGATTTAGATTCTATAAATAAACAAAAAGTTAAAATTCCATCGAGTATTAAACTTTTGAATTTAAAATATATAGCTAAAAAAAACTTTCAACCTGGAGGCGAAACTTATGCTTGGATGTATGTAAAATCTTTTCTAAAATCTAGACATATTGGTTATACTAAAAATATTAGCAGACCCAATGAAAGTAGAATTTCATGTAGTAGACTATCTCCTTATCTAGCTTATGGTAATCTCTCATCAAGACAGATTTATCAGTTTTTTAATAGATCAACTAAAAATAGAGATATCACGAATTTTTTATCAAGACTTCAATGGAGGTGTCACTTTATGCAAAAATTTGATGATGAACCTGAGATGGAGTTTAAAAATATCAATAAAGCTTACGATACAATACGAAATAATTATGATGAAAATCTGCTGATAAAGTGGAAAGAAGGTATAACAGGTATACCCATAATCGATGCTTGTATGCGCTGTCTTGATCAAACAGGTTATCTAAATTTTAGAATGAGAGCAATGATAGTATCATTTGCAGCATTTAATCTATGGCAAGATTGGAAAAATTTTAGTCATCATTTAGCTAAGAAATTTCTTGATTATGAACCTGGTATTCACTACTCACAAATTCAAATGCAATCAGCTGTAACAGGGATTAATACCGTGAGAATATATAATCCCATAAAAAACTCTATCGATCTAGACCCAAAAGGTGAGTTTATAAAAAAGTGGTTACCAGAACTAAGTAATATTCCATCTGAAAATGTTCATCAGCCATGGAAAATGACATTAATTGAGCAACAAATGTATGATTTCCAGGTAGGTAAAGACTATCCAAATCCAATTGTAGATATTGATATTTCAAGAAAAGAGGCATCAAATAAAATATGGGAAATTAAAAAAACTGAAAAGAGTAAATATTTTGGAAAAAAGATTTTAAAAAAACATGTCAATTCATAAATAGGATAATTAAAACTCTAGGCCTATTTTTTTTAATTTGTTATTAATATTTACATAGTTTTCTGTAGTTTCTGTAGCACCAGCATCTTGAAGTGTTTTTTGTGAACTACTTGAAGTAATTCCAATTGCATTAATACCTGAATTATTAGCAGCTATAATACCCTCTAAAGAGTCTTCAAAAATTAAACACTCATTCTTATTAATCTTAAATCTATCAATGGTTTTATTAAACATTTCAGGATTAGGTTTTCCATTGTCTACTTCATCTCCACATATAATACTATCAAAGTCATTATGGATTTCTAATTCTTTAATTATTAAAGAAACATTTTTTCTTATTGCATTGCTCGCAAGTCCCACAAGTATATTTTTTGATTTTAATTCAGATAAAAAATTCTTAAAACCTTCAATTGGATTTATTTTTCCTTTATATATTCTTCTGAAAATTATTTCTTTTTCATTACTCATTTTTTTTAATTCTTTTAATGAATATTGATCTCCATATACAGCTTTCATAAGGTCAAGTGTTCCCCCGCCTTTATAATCTTTTAATTTATCTGAAAAATTTTCAACTTTATTTTTATTAAAAAATATTTTCCATGCTTCATGATGATAGGGCAAGCTATCTACCATTGTTCCATCCATATCAAATATTATCCCCTTAACCATTTTGTATTTATATATTAAAAAAGTAATTTAAAAGTTGCATTCAAATCTATATAATATATTTTAAATAATTTTAAATGAATTCAAGACGTAGTTTCATAAAAAAATCATCTCTTATTACTTTAGGAGCTCTAAACCTTAATTTTTCTCCTTTAATAAAAGATATAAATGGAGTTGATATATCAGTAGTTACATATTCTTTTAATCCAGGAATTGAAGATATGAATGTTATTATTCAAAATTGTTTAGATTCCGGTTCTGATAACCTTGAACTGATGGGTAACCATGTTGAGACAACAATGGGTATGCCTAGGTCAAGAAGATCACATGCTGAATGGAGATCAAATGTTTCAATGAAAGATTTTAAGAATGTAAAAAAACAGTTTAAAAATCAAGGCATTAATATTTTTGCATATAAGCCATATTGTATGGGGCCAAATAATTCTGATGGTGAGATAGAATATGCAATGAAAGCTACAAAAGCTCTTGGTGCAGACTATTTAACTGCCGAATTAACTACAAAAGAAAATACAAAAAGAATTTCTCAATTTGCAGAAAAGCATAATGTAAATATTGGATATCATGCTCATTTGCAAGCTTCAGATACTGCTTGGGATTTTGCTCTGGATAATTCCAAGAAAAATTTCATAAATTTAGATGTTGGTCATTATATTGCTGCCAGAAAAGAAAACACAAAAGAGACATTATTGAATTTTATATTAAAAAATCATTCAAGGATATGCAGTCTTCACTTAAAAGATAGACAAGCAGCTAAACCTTTAAATCTTGGAGCATCTGATAACCAAATATGGGGTAGAGGTGATACGCCTATTATAGAAGTTCTCCAATTAGTTAGGGATAATTCATTTAAGTTTACCTCATCAGTTGAACTTGAATATAGAATACCTGATGGATCAAATAGAGTCAATGAAGTAATAAGATGTTATGAATATTGTAATCAAGCTCTTAATTCCTAATTTGAATGAGTAGAAAATTATTATGTGTTTTTCTCCTTTTTACTATAAACATTTTTGCGCAAAATCAGGGAAATTTATCTGGAATAGTAATTGATAGTGAAACTGGTTTTGGATTAGAGGGTGCAACTATTCAAATTCAAAACTCAGATTTTTATACAATTACAGATCAAAATGGTAATTTTAAAATTGCTGATATACCCACTTCCAGTTTCAATGTTACAGCAAGTTTTATAGGATTTAAATCGCAAACTAAATTTAATGTAATTGTTAAATCAGCAGGAAATCAATCTTTGCAATATATCTTAAATCCTTCTTCTGAAATACTGGATGAAGTTATTGTTCTTGAATCACCTTTTAAAACATCTTTTGAAACTCCACTATCAACCCAAACATTTTCTGCTGTAGAAATTGAAACCTATCCTGGAGGCAATAATGATATTACAAAAGTTATTCAAAGTCTACCCGGTATTTCACCATCAATAGGTGGTTTTAGAAATGATATAATAATTCGTGGTGGAGGTCCAAATGAAACTGTATTCTACCTAGATGGGATTGAAATACCTAATATAAATCATTTTAGTACTCAAGGAAGTTCCGGAGGTCCAGTAGGATTAATAAATGTCGCATTTATAAAAGATGTGACTCTTTCAACTTCTTCATTTGGTGCAGAGTATGATAATGCGCTTTCTGGTGTTTTATCTTTTGAGCAAAAGGATGCAAATCTTGAAAGAATATCTGGAAATTTTAGAATTGGATCAAGTGAAGCAGGATTAACTTTTGAAGGCCCTTTAAAATTATTTAAAAATAAAGAAACATCATTTATTGTTTCAGTTAGGAGAAGTTATCTTCAATTTTTATTCAAGGCTATAGGGTTATCTTTTTTACCTGATTACTGGGATTATCAAATGAAAATAAAACATAAAATAGATGATTTCAATTATTTAAATTTTATTGGTATTGGTTCAGTTGATGAATTAACTGTAAACGAACCTGATGAATTTGATTTTGAAAATGAATCACAAATCGAGCAAATACCTATTATTAATCAGAGATCTAGAACTTTTGGTCTTTCTTGGAAAAGACTATATAAAAATAAAAACGGTTTTTTCAATCTGTCTATTAGTAACAATAGATTAGATAATAAATTTGAAAGATTTCAAAATAATTTATCGAAATCAAATCCTTCTTTTTCAAATATTTCAAATGAGGATGAGACTAAATTTAGATTTAATAGTAATCATAATACCAATAATTATAAATTTTCATTTGGTGGAAATTTTCAATTATCTAATTATATAAATACTAGTCAATATGATTTTTACAATATCAATTATAACTCTAAAATAGATTTTTTAAAATATGGGGTCTTTTTTAAATCATCTAAATCACTCATTAATGATAGACTAGGAATTTCTTTTGGAGTTAGATTAGATCAGGATAATTTTACTCTAAATAATAATATTTTTGAAAATATTTCTCCTAGAATAGCTCTTTCTTTAAAAATATCAGATGATAATAAATGGAAACTAAATTTCGCATCGGGTAGATATTTTAAGATTCCAACTTATACTTCACTTGGTTTTAAAGATAGTACTGGCATGTTTGTCAATAAAAACTCTAAATACACAAGAAGTGATCATTATGTTGGTGGTTTAGAATTCAATTGGACAGAATCTTCAAGGTTTACCTTTGAGGCTTTTTATAAAAAATACAATAATTATCCAATCTCTTTTGTAGATGAAGTTTCTATAGCTAATAAAGGTGCGGGTTTTGAAGTTCTGGGGAATGAGAGAATATCATCAGAAGGAAAGGGAAAATCTTATGGATTAGAATTCCTTTATCAGCAAAAACTTAAAAATAATTTTTATGGTATTTTATCATACACTTTCTTTTACAGTAAATTCTCAGGTTTTGATAACATATATTTGCCGTCAGTTTGGGATAATAGACACCTCTTTTCTTTTACTGGAGGTTATAAGCTGAAAAAGAATTGGGAAGTGAGTTCTAAAATTAGATTTACAGGAAAAACTCCTTATGCACCAGTTAATTTAAATTTAAGTAATCAGTCATATCCAGAAATAATTCTTGATTATTCTGAACTTGGAAATTATTTTTTAGATCAGTTTACTAAGTTAGATTTAAGAATTGATAAAAGGTGGAACTTTAAGTCAACATCTATGAATTTTTATATAGATATAGAAAATCTTTTAATGAGTGAAATACCTGTTCCTCCTGACTATGGGCTTCAAAGAGATGAAAATCAGAACATTCTAAATCCAAAGAACTTGGTAGAAATCTTAAGTGAAAATCAAAGCTCACTAATTCCAAGTATTGGATTTGTTTTTGACTTTTAATTAAAAGGCGTTATGACCAGTGATATCATGGCCAAGAATTAATAAATGAATATCATGAGTACCTTCATAAGTTATTACGGATTCAAGATTCATCATATGTCTCATTATACTAAATTCTCCGGTAATTCCCATTCCACCTAAAACTTGTCTAGATTCTCTCGCAATATTCATTGCCATATCAACATTGTTTCTTTTAGCAAGAGAAATTTGAGCAGAAGTTGCCCTGTTTTCATTTTTTAGTTTACCCAGTTTCCATGATAATAATTGAGCTTTTGTAATCTCTGTTAACATTTCTGCTAATTTTTTTTGTTGAAGTTGTTTAGCGGCTATGGGTTTGCCAAACTGAACTCTTTCAAGTGAATACTTTAAAGCTGTGCTATAACAATCCATTGCTACTCCTATTGCCCCCCATGAAATACCATATCTAGCGGAATCTAAGCACATAAGAGGCGCACCAAGTCCTGATTTGCCAGGTAGAATATTTTTTTTAGGGATTCTAACATTATCAAAAATTAATTCTCCAGTAGAAGATGCTCGTAATGACCATTTATTGTGTGTTTCAGGAGTTGAGAATCCTTCCATACCTCTCTCAACAATTACTCCATGTATTCTTTTGTTTTCATCTTTAGCCCAAACAACAGCGATATCAGCAAAAGGAGAATTAGAAATCCACATTTTAGATCCATTTAAGATTATATCATCTCCATCACTTTTGAAGTTAGTAATCATACCACTTGGGTTTGATCCATGATCAGGTTCTGTTAAACCAAAACATCCCATCATTTCTCCGGTTGCAAGTTTTGGAAGAAATTTTTCTTTTTGTTCTTCACTACCAAATTTCCAAATCGGAAACATGACTAATGAAGATTGAACAGATGCAGTTGATCTAATCCCACTATCTCCTCTTTCTATTTCTTGCATCATTATTCCATAACTTATCTGGTCAAGACCAGCTCCGCCATATTTTTGTGGAATATATGGGCCGAATGCACCAATTTCACCAAGTTCTTTAATTAAGTGCTTAGGGAACTCTGATTTTTGAGCATAGTCTTCAATAATAGGGCAAACTGATTTAGAAACCCATTGTCTTGTAGATTCTCTAATTAACTTGTGTTCTTCAGAAAGTAGGTCATCAATTTGATAGAAATCAGGTGAGGTAAAATTATCATTCATTATTTGGAGCTTTGATTACAAAAATATGAATTAAATATTCAATTAAATAATTTCAATTAATCCATCAGGTATATCGATGTAAATAATTTTTTTCTTCTTATCGATTTTTTCAATTAAATCCTCATGAATTGGTATCATTATTTTCTTAGAATCAATTATAACCTCAAAAACTGGTTGAGGTAATTCAGTATTAATACTATCAATTATACCAATTTTATCTGATCCTTTACAAACTCTAAAACCAATAAGTTCGTCATGAAAAAAACTTTTATTATCAATAGGTTTATAGTTTTCGGACTCAATAAAAATATTTTTAAAAATTATATCATCGGCCTCTTCCTCAGAATTAACTTCAACAAGTTTTAAAATCAAAAAAGTATTTGAAAATGATTTAATTTCTTCAATCATAAAGGGTATAAAACAATTATTTATATCAATAAATAGATATTTTATATCAGGAAGTTGATCAAAGTTAAATGAAGACACACTTATCTTGATAAAACCTTTGTAACCATGTTTTGAAACTATAGTTCCAACTTTAACATGATTAGAATTCATATGTAAAATTGATTATTTATCCTCATCAGCAGGAGCCTCATCAGCAGGAGCATCATCAGCAGGAGCCTCATCAGCAGGAGCCTCA
>CABWZL010000007.1 GCA_902509805.1 uncultured Bacteroidota bacterium | reverse complement strand
TAAGTAAATTTAAGATTTATTGATCTATACTGTGGCTCCAATGAATTTATATTAATATAATTATCATTGTAAACAATATATAAGTCTGAAAGTGGAGCAAACCTCCATCTAAATCTGGAATTTATCCCAAGATTTTCAGATTGATTAGTGTATTGAATGTATGTAGACCATGAAACTTGTTTATTAAAAGTATATTGAAATCTAGGACTTATTAACCAAATATTTCTAGAAGGGTATGGGTCAGGTAATTTAATTGAGTCATAATTAAATCTTAAACTCATATTAAAATAAGGCTGAATTCTATATTTAAAACCAGTCTTGAATGAAAATTTAGTTCCATTAAAAAAATCCCCATACTGAATTCCAGTTGCAAATTTAAATAAATTTTTATCCGGAGATGAAAATCCTATTTCATAGTCTGTATAAGAATAAAAATTATTTGCAGGAAGAGGTGTTGCATCTTTTGTTCTAGTTGGATCAAAATCATAATATAAATGCTCTCCCCTTATACTTTGTTTAATTTCAAACGTACTTTGATTTAAATACTTTATTTCAAAAGAAGAAATATTCGCCCTGGTTTCAAACTTTTCATCTTTGTTAGGTCTAAAAACATATGCAGCATAATGTTGAAATTCATAGTTTAAAATTTTGTCATTATTTTTTGGATATATCCTATACTGATAGAATGGAGTAAATTTTACAAAACCATATCTTCTATAATATCCTAAGTCTGATCTAAAATCATCCCCTACATAAGAACCACTCATACTAACATAGTGTTTACGACTATTCTTTGATAATTTTATACCAAAAGATGCATTTTTGTCATTTTTTTCAGGAGTATAAGATTTATGAAAAAATGTTCTCCCTTTCCAAGCACCATCTTTAGAAGCTAGATTATATTCAAATCCAAAAACTCTATTATACGTATTTTGATTTTCAACAAAATCATAAGTTTTTGTATTTTCCCTATTTATGAAAAAGAATGAATAATTTGATCTTGCAAAAACTTTATTTCTCAGTGTAAATACTGTATTATTATTCTGAGGAACACCTTTTGTTCTATCTTCTTCTGTTAAAACATTTAGTAAACCTATTCTAAGTTTGTCATTTACTTTACCACTCAGCCTTACACCACTAATTATTCTATTTTCAACAGTATTTCCTTCAAGGTCTCTAGAAATACCAATTCTTCTTGAAAAGAAAGGTTCTGCATCTCTTTCTTGACCAAAGTCAGTGAATAGATCTGAATTTTGAGTAAAGAATTGTCTCTTTTCTGGAAGTCTCAACTCAAATTGAGTCAAGTTTACTAATTGGTCATCAACTTCTACTTGCGAAAAATCAGGATTTAAAGCAAAGTCTATATTTATAGAATTACCAACAGGTATTTTCATGTCAAGGCCATAATCAAAAGTATTTATCTTTTTATTTTTAATAAAATCCTTTCCAATAGAACTGTTTATATATGGTATAAATGAAATAGGTTTTTTAGACTCTCCTAAAGGTTTCTCAAAGTTAATTTTACCCATAAAAGCTAGATCTCCAATTCTTTGCTCCTGAGGGGTTTTTGCCCAACTTGAATGTTCTAGTGATTGAGTATCACTTCTGTAAATGTTAAATCTCCAACTATTAGCACCATTAATAAAATACAGTTGATTTAAAGGAATTTTAACTTCAGCTATATAAGAATCATCATATAATTTTGATTCTACTTCCCAAATTGCATCCCATGATGAATTCATTCCTCTACCACCAAATGAATTAACAGAAGATAATAGCATATCTCCTTTTAATCCAAGATGATTGGTTTGAAATTTAAAAGCATTTGAAGCATCATTGAAAGTATCAAAAATTAATTGTACATAATCTGCACTTTTAGTTTCAAAATCTCTTTCAAGATTATAGACCGTAAACTTTTTTTCCTTTGTAAATGCTTTGACTAGAAAATAAATGTTTTCGTTATCAAACAGAGCCTTAAACTCTGTTTGTTTCACAGCTCTTACAGAATCAGTAGGTCTCCACTGCCAAAAATCAGTTGATGATTCAGCGTCATTCCAGGCTGAATCAAAAGGAGATCCATCAATTTCAATTTTTTCTTCAGTATACTTTACTGTTAATTCTTGAGAAAAAATTAAATTAGAGTAGACTAGTGCTAACACTAAAATAATAGGTAGTTTTTTCAAAATAATTTTTCAATTTTAAAAGTAATAAAATTATAAGGATTTATTATGTAATATATTTGACCTTAATTTTACAAATAAGTTTATGGCTTTAATTTTAACACTATTATTATTAAACTTTTATCCTAATGAAGATTGGGGTGCAACTGGTCACAGGGTGATTGCTGAAGTTGCGAATAAATATTTAACAGATAATTCAAATGAGAAGATAATTAAAATTCTTAATGGGGAAACATTAGTTAATGCATCAACTTATGCAGATGATATTAAATCTGATAGTAGATATGACAGCTTTTATGATTGGCATTTTTTAAATATGGAATTAGATGATAACTATGAGGATATTGACCCATCAGAAAAAGGAGATGTATTTATTGCTATAAATAAATGTATTGATGTTTTAGAGAGTGATTCAGCGTCAGATTCTGATAAATCATTCTATCTTAAGCTGCTTGTTCATTTTGTTGGAGATCTTCACCAACCTCTTCATATTGGAAGATATGAAGATAGAGGTGCAAACAGAGTATATGTAAAATGGTTTGGTAGAAATTCGAATCTTCACAGAGTTTGGGATTCTGATATGATAAATAGTTATAATATGAGCTACTCTGAATTAGCTATCAATCTGCCAAATCCAGATTTTTTATTATTTACAAAAGAAGCTGAAGATTTTAAAAGAGGTGATATACTGGATTGGGTGAATGAAATACATTCCTACACAAATCAAATATATGCAGGCATATCAGTTGATGATAAATTAGGTTACGAATATCAATATAAAAACTTTGGCACCGTGAAAGAGTTATTATTAATAGGAGGGATAAGGCTAGCTAAAATATTAAATTACTTATTTGATTAGATCTATACTTCTATTTATAAACTCTGTAAGGTCTTTACCGGTAAGAGCGTTTTGAGAAAGTTTAGCTAAATCTACTGATTGTTTTATAAGACTATTTCTCTTTTTTTCTGTTCTAGTAGTTAATATTTTAGTAACTAATTCATGATTTGTATTTACAATCAAAGAATACATTTCAGGCATATGACCCATTCCGCCTCCACCCGACTGTTGCATCTCTTTCATTCTTCTCATAAATTCAGGTTGAGCTAGCATAAATGGTAGCGATTTACTATCTAATGATTCAAGTTGAACTGTATATTTATCATCTGACACTGCATTCTCAATCATAGGCTTAAGTTTATCCTTTTCCTCATCAGATAGTTTTGATACAACTTGATCATCTTTTTTAATTAGGTTCTCTAATGTGTCAGAGTCAACTCTTGAAAATTTAACTTTCTCTTTTTTGGATTCAAGTTTTTGAATTAAATGAGGGATAATAGGAGAATCTAACAGAAGTACTTCATATCCTTTCTCTTTTGCAGATTCAATGTAAGTATATTGTTCATCCTTGTTTTGAGCATAAAGAATAATCAAATTCCCTTCTTTGTCAGTGTGAATATCTTTAATTTTTTCTTCTAGTTCCTGATAAGTATAATACTTGTTATCAACTGAAGGATAAAGATTAAAAGATTCAGCTTTATCGTAGAATTTGTCTTCAGTAAGCATTCCATATTCAATAACAACTTTTATATCATTCCATTTACTTTCAAGATTTTCTCTTTCATTTTTAAAAATCGATCCAAGTTTGTCAGCTACTTTTCTTGTTATATAGTTAGTAATTTTCTTAACAGATGTGTCTGATTGAAGATAGCTTCTAGAAACATTTAAAGGAATATCCGGAGAGTCTATAACACCTTTGAGTAGACCTAGGAACTCAGGGACAATTCCTTCAACATTATCTGTGACAAATACTTGATTCTGATATAGTTGAATTCTATCTTTTTGTAAATTAAGATCATTTGAAATTTTAGGAAAATAAAGAATACCAGTTAAACTAAATGGATAATCAACATTAAGGTGAATATGAAATAATGGTTCTTCAAATTGGTATGGATAAAGCTCTCTATAAAACTGATTATAGTCTTCTTTTTTTAAATCTGCTGGTTGTTTAGTCCAAGCTGGATCGGGATTGTTGATAATATTGTCAACTGTTATTTTCTCTTCCTTCTCACCCTCTTTAACTGGAATACTTTCCTCCCTTGTACCAAATTTAATTGGATGGGGCATAAACTTGTTATACTTATTTAGAAGCTCTGTAATTTTATTTTCTTCAAGATAATCCTTAGAATCTTTAGAAATATGAAGAATAATTTCTGTTCCTCTTTCTTCTTTATCTGATTTTTTTAAACTGTATTCTGGAGAACCATCGCAAATCCAATGAGCTGCAGGTTCATCTTTAAAAGATTTAGTAATTATTTCAACTTTATCAGCAACCATAAATGATGAATAGAAACCAAGTCCAAAATGACCAATAATTCCAGTATCTTTTGAGCTTTCTTTATATTTTTCAAGAAACTCTTCAGCTCCAGAAAATGCAACATCATTAATATATTTTTTAACTTCATCTAAGGTCATTCCAACTCCATTATCAGTAATGTGAAGAGTTTTCTTTTTCTTGTCAACTTTAATATCAACCCCTAATTCACCAATTTCCCCTTTAATTTCTCCAATACTAGATAAATGTTGAATCTTAGTAAGAGCATCTGTAGCATTTGATATAAGTTCTCTTAAAAAAATTTCTTGATCACTGTATAAGAATTTTTTTATAAGTGGAAATATATTTTCAACCGAAACATTAATTTTTCCTTTAGGCATAATTTCTTTTTAATTAATAGTAGCAAAAAAAATACCAATCAATAAATATGACAAATTGGCATTATTTTCTAATCAAGTATAACCCTATAAAATTAATTAATCCATTAAATGGCAGTAGTTCATATCCTATTTGATAACCTCCAATAAGATCTGAAGGTAAATTCCCTATTATAACTATTATTATAATATTAATGACTACAACTAAGTAGACCTTAGTGTCCTCAATTTTATATTTTGTAAAAATTCCAAAAGCAAATAGTCCTAGCAAAGGTCCATATGTATATTGCGCAACAGTTAAAAGACTATCTATTACATTTTTGTCTTGAATATATCTAAAAATTATCACTACAATTATTAATGTTATACTCATTAAAACATGAATATTTTTTCTTGTTTTGATTGATTTCGAATTAGTAATATCAATCTTTAGAATATCAACACAAAAGGATGTTGTAAGAGAAGTTAATGCACTATCAGCACTACTATATGCTGCGGCAATTAGACCTAATATGAAAGTGATTCCTAAAAACTCTCCTAGTCCTGATCTTAATGCAATCTGTGGAAATAAAAGATCTGTTCGAGGTGAATTATCAACCAACGGAACAGCTATATTATTTTCACTTGCATATATAAAAAGAAGTGCACCCAAAACAATAAAAAGAAATGTAACAATAGTCAGTATAAAACTAAAAACTATCATATTCTTTTTAGCTTCTTTAATATTTTTACATGTTAAGTTTTTCTGCATCATGTCCTGATCTAGACCAGTCATACAAATTGTTATAAAGGCACCACCAATAATTGATTTTAAAAAGTAATTTCTTTCTGTAATGTTTTCAGTTACAAATATTTTATCAAATTCTTTAAAATCACTTGAAGAAATGAATTCTGAAAATGTCCAGCCTAAATCTTGGTTTATATAATAAATTGATAATATAACAGCTAAAATCATTAACGTAGTTTGAATTGTATCTGTCCAAACTATTGTTTTAATTCCACCTCTTCTTGTGTATAACCAGATTAATAAAATGGAAATAATAACTGTTATTTCGAATGGTATTCCTAAGTCATCAAAAATAAATTGTTGAAGAACTATAGCTACAAGAAACAATCTAAAAGATGCTCCAAGAATCCTAGAAATTAAAAAAGAAATAGATCCTACATAATGAGCGTTTTTTCCAAATCGTGTAAACAGATATTCATAAATGGATGTTAACCCCATCCTGTAGTATAGAGGAAGTAATAGATTAGCAACAATTAGATATCCTATTAAATATCCAATAACTACTTGAAAATATGTAAATTGAGATTCACCAACCCATCCGGGGACTGAAATAAATGTAACTCCTGATAAAGATGCACCAACCATTCCAAATGCGACAACAGCCCAGTTAGAACTTCTTTTAGCATTAAAAAAAACTTCATTGTTGTCTTCTTTACCTGTCAAATATGATATAGCAGTTAAAACTATAAAATATGAAGCAATAGCAATTAAAATAATTTCAGGAGATAACATTTTTATAAATATACAAAAGAACTTACAACGAATATTTCTAAATTTGCATAATGGAATTTCCTTCTAAACTTCTTGAAAATTTAGTTTATAATATTTCCCAATTATCAGGAATTGGTAAAAGATCTGCTCTAAGAATTGCACTAGAAATATTAAGAAAACCTAAAGAATTCTCCAGAGATCTATCGGAAAGTATTTTTGACTTTAAAACTCAAATTAAACATTGCACTCAATGTCACAATATTTCAGATAAAGATATTTGTGATATATGCTCAAATTTATCAAGAGATCAATCTATTGTTTGTATTGTTGAGGATATAAGAGATGTCATTGCAATTGAAAATACAAATCTTTATAACGGACTTTACCATGTTTTAGGAGGGGTGATTTCTCCAATTGAAGGAATTGGTCCCGAGGATTTAAATGTTTTAAGTCTTGAAAAAAAAATTATTGAAAAAAAAGTAGATGAAATAATCTTTGCATTAAGTGCAACAATTGAGGCTGATACAACTAGCTTTTATTTATTTAAAATTTTAAAAAAACTTAATGTAAAAGTCTCGGTATTAGCTAGAGGCATCCCCGTTGGTGATCAATTAGAATATACAGATGAAGTTACATTGGCAAGAAGTATTCAAAATAGACGTCCTTATGAAACTGATCTATCTAATAAGTAATGATTTTAATATTGTAAATTTGCAAGTACTAGAAAAATGGGAAAATATCTTTTGAAACTTCCGAAGATGGGAGAGAGCATTGCTGAAGCTACTATAACTAAATGGTTAAAAGAGGTTGGAGATATTGTAAGCATTGATGAATCAATAGTTGAAATTGCAACTGATAAGGTTGATTCTGATGTTCCATCTGAATTTAAAGGTAAGCTAGTCAAAAAAAACTTTGAAGTAAATGATGTTGTCAAAGTAGGTGAAGTCATTGCTGAAATAGAAACATCTATAGAAGATACTAATGAGATTAAAATAGTTTCTAAAGAGAAGGATAAAGAATTAATCATAGATAATGTTGAAGAAACTATGAAAGATTCAGAAATTGCAAGTATTCCTTCAATAGATTTATTAAAAAATGATGAAATATCTTCAGAAGATAATTTTGAAATTGAAAAAAATGATAAATTTTTCTCACCATTAGTTAAAAATATTGCAAAGAAGGAAAATATTAGTCAGGAAGAGCTTAATAAAATTTCTGGTTCAGGAAAGGATGGAAGAGTCACCAAGCAAGATATTTTAAATTACATAGGATCCCAATCTACTTCATCTAATAAACCTGTTATTGAATCCAAACCTTCTCTGGGAGACCAGGTAATAGAGTTAGATAGAATGGGTAAGATCATATTTGATCATATGTCTAATAGTAAAAAAATCTCAGCTCATGTTCAATCATTTGTTGAAGTTGATGTCACTAATCTATGGGACTGGAGGGATCGATACAAAAAATCTTTTCAAGATAAAGAGGGGCTTAAACTCACCTTTACGCCTCTTTTTATAGATGCAGTAATTAAGTCACTTAAAGATTATCCTATTTTAAATAGCTCAATAATTGATGAAAAAATTGTAATGAAAAGATCTATCAATATTGGAATGGCTACAGCTATTGAAAATGGAAATTTGATCGTACCTGTGATTAAAAATGCAGATCATCTTAACCTTAAAGGACTTACTCTAGCAGTAAATGACTTATCAAATAGGGCTAGATCAAATTCCTTAAAACCACATGAAATATCAGATGGAACATATACTGTAACTAATGTTGGGAATTTTGGGTCAATTATGGGTACACCAATAATTAATCAGCCACAAGTTGGTATAATTGCTATTGGTGTTATTCGTAAAACACCGTCTGTTATAGAAACTGATAAAGGAGACTTTATTGGCATAAGAAAAAAACTTATTTTGTCACACACATATGACCATAGAATTATAAATGGTTCAATAGGTGGAAGCTTTGTTAAAAGAGTTGCTGAATATCTTGAAGAATGGGATATGAACCAAATCATTTAAAATGAAAATCAATCTTAATAGACCTATTTGTTTTTTTGACCTTGAGACTACTGGAGCAAAGGTTGGTAAAGATAGGATTGTTGAAATAGCTATTTTAAGAGTTGATATTGATAAAACAGAGTCTCAAAAAGTATGGAGAATTAATCCTGAAATGGAAATTTCAACTCAAGCAACTCAAGTTCACGGAATAACAAATGAGATGATTAAAAGTGAACCAAATTTTGCTTATTATTCAGCTGAAATTTATCAATTTATTAAAGATTGTGATCTATCAGGGTTTAATGCAATTAAATTTGATATTCCTATTCTTGTCGAAGAATTAATAAGAGCCAATATTCAATTTGATTTTACAAATGTAAGAATGATTGATAGTCAGGTAATATATCATAAAAAAGAACCTAGAAATCTTTCGGCTGCCCTTAGGTACTATTGTGATAAAAATCTTGAAAATGCTCATTCTGCCTTGGATGATACAATTGCTGCTTACGAAGTGTTTAAAGCTCAATTAGACAAGTATGATGATTTAGAACCTGATATGGATTTCTTAAATGAATATTCAAAAAGGAATAATAATCTAGACTTTGCAGGGAAAATAAGATTAGATTCTGACAATGATGCAACTTTTGCATTTGGTAAATATACTGGGCAAAAAGTTGTTGATGTATTTAAAATTGATCTGGGTTATTACTCCTGGATTATGAAAGGGGATTTTCCAGAGTATACCAAAAAAATATTTACAAAATTGAAATTAAGTATAATAAACTCTAAATAAGATGAAGATAATCTGTATTGGAAGAAATTATTCTGATCATATAAAAGAATTAGCTAATATTAGACCTTCTCATCCTGTTGTTTTTTTAAAACCTGACTCATCTATTATTCCGAAAAATCACAATTTTATTATTCCTGCCTTTTCAAATGAAATACATCATGAAGTTGAATTAGTTGTTAAGATTAATAAAGTTGGAAAGCATATAGATGAATCATTTTCTAATAAATATTATAATGAAATTGGTCTTGGAATTGATTTTACTGCTCGAGATATTCAAAATACTTTAAAAGAAAAAGGTCATCCATGGGAAAAATCAAAGGCTTTTGATAATTCGTGTTTAGTTGGAGATTTTATTAGTGTAGAGAAATTTAAAGACTTATCAAAAATAGATTTTAGTTTAAAGAAAAATAATCAATTGGTTCAATCTGGTAACTCTTCTAATATGTTATGGAAAATAGATGAATTAATTTCATATGTTTCACAATATTTTACACTTAAAATAGGAGATTTGATTTTTACTGGGACACCTGCAGGTGTTTCAAAAGTTATAAGTGAAGATATATTAGAAGGCTACATTGATTCAACTAAAATGTTTTCACTTAAGATAAAATAGATATGATAAAAAAAATCTTTGATTATCTCAATGTTAAAAATAAAACAATTTCATTTGCAGAAAGTTGTTCAGGTGGAAACTTATCTCTTTCAATAACAAAAATTGCTGGCGCTTCAAATGTTTTTAAGGGTTCTATTGTTTCTTACAGCAAATATTCAAAAGAAAAAATTATTGGAATTGAAAAAAATGAAATTGACTTATTCTCTCCTGTAAGTAAAGAGATTGCTATAAAAATGGCAGAAAAAGTTAGGGAAAAATTTAATTCTGATTATTCAATTTCTGTAACTGGAAACGCTGGTCCAGCCTCTGAAGGATTAAAATCTTCAGTTGGAGATTGTTTTATAGCTATATCGTCTGAAAATGAATTATTCTGTGAAAAATATGAAGTAATTAGTTCGAGAGAAGACTTCATTAAAACTGTAACTGAAAATTCATTCAAACTCTTCGTTGATAAAATTATTAACCAATAAATTTATTTTTTTATTAAACTTAAATACATTAGTTTTGCACGTTACAAAAAATTAGTACGTTATGTCTAAGACTTGCGAAATTACTGGAAAGAAAGTTATGTTTGGGAACAACGTTTCCAAATCATTAAATAGAACAAGAAGAAGATTCGATGTTAATCTTATGAAAAAAAGATTCTTCATTCCAGATGAAAACAAATGGGTTACTCTTAAAGTTTCTGCATCAGCTTTGAAAACAATAAACAAAAAGGGTATTTCAGAGGTTTTGAAAGAAGCTAGAAAACAAGGTTTAATTAAGTAAAAATGGCAAAAAAAGGTAATAGAGTTCAAGTAATATTAGAATGTACTGAGCACAAAGACTCAGGTATGCCAGGTACTTCTAGATATATAACTACTAAAAACAAAAAAAATTCTCCAGACAGACTTGAAATAAAAAAATTCAACCCTATTCTGAAGAAAATGACTGTTCACAAAGAAATTAAATAAGATGGCAAAAAAAGCAGTTGCTAGTTTACAAACTGGCTCAAAAAAACTTGCAAAAGCAATAAGAATGGTAAAAAAAGATGGCTCTAATAGCTATTCTTTTGAAGAAAGAATATTGCCTCAAGATCTTGTTAATGATTGGCTTGCTGGTAAACCTATTGTTAAAAAAGAGGCACCTAAACCTGTTCAACCAGCTGCAGAAGAAAATAAGGCTGAAGAGCCAGCTGCAGAAGAAGTTAAGGCTGAAGAGCCAGCTGCAGAAGAAGTTAAGGCTGAAGAGCCAGCTGCAGAAGAAGTTAAGGCTGAAGAGCCAGCTGCAGAAGAAGTTAAGGCTGAAGAGCCAGCTGCAGAAGAAGTTAAGGCTGAAGAGCCAGCTGCAGAAGAAGTTAAGGCTGAAGAGCCAGCTGCTGACGATAAATCTGAATAATTCAGATCTCCCCCAACTTTAATATACTTACCATTATACAGGATGTAATAGAAAACCCTCAATTTAATGAGGGTTTAATTTTATGTAAAAAATAATTAGTTAGATTATTCCATTAAGCCTAATTGTGTGAGCATATCTAAACTATCAAAGAAGTCTTGCTCTTGCTTAATTTTACCATCTTCCATTAATATTAGGGTTGTTCCAGAAAGATCTAATTTTTTTCCTGTAGCTGGAATACCAAAGAAATTTCCATCATGTGTACCTTTAAAATTCCAGTGTTTAACTAGTTTGTCTCCCTGACCAAATAGATCAACAAAAGTAAATTCAGCATCAGAGAATCCAGTTAAATAATTTCCATAATAATCCTTAGTGCCTTCAATTCCAATGATATCGTCACCTGGAATAACAACTTTTACATCTTCTGTGAAATATTGACTATTAATTACATCCATATCTCTCTCGTCAAAGAATTGAGCCCAAACCTTTTCATAAGTTTTTGAGTTTTCAGACAATTTATTATCTGTTTGAACAGTATCACAGCTTATAGAGATAAGACTAATTAAAGTAAAAATTGATAAATATTTAATATAGTTTTTCATAATAATTGGTTTAATACATAAATGTATAAAACACAATCTGATAATTTAATAATTCATCAAAAAAATATTTTCCAATACAGAATACAACTCTTTGTTTTGTTATTTAATTCAATGCGCCAATACCTGATTCCCACAATTCATTGTTAAAATTTGGTATATCATTTTCATTGATATTATCAATTTCTTCTTTTAAGGAATCCCATTTTTTATCAAGAGACTCTAAAGATTTTAAAATACCTTCACTAACATTTGGAATATCACCCTTAATTTCATCTAGTATAAATAAATAATCAGCTAGAAATTTGTTTGGGAAGTTTTCTACATCATCGTATGCTAATGATTTTCTCTGCATCATCTTTTTATCCCAGCTATCCATTTTATTAAGTAAGATCTCACCATTATTTTTAATTGCCTGATCTTCAATATCACTAAGGATTGTTTTAAGCTTATCAATCAATTGATTATTATTATTAATATAATCTGCCATTATATTAAACTTATTTTCCATATGACTGGTATACTTGTGAAATTCAGCATAGTCTTCATCTGATACCCTAAAATTTGGATTTTTTAGAATCTCAAAATCTGAAGTTAATTTTTTATCTCCAACTTCTAGTGACATATTATATTTTCCAGGTATCGCTTTATGTCCACTAAATCTTCCTTCTATATATGCATAAGGCACTCCAGTTAAAGATTTATGTCTTGCATTCCAAACAAACCTATTAATACCTATTTTATTAGACAAAACAGGTTCTCTTGAAGGGCCTCCATTGTAAGAAATAAAGTTTTCATCAATTTGATTACTAACTTCTCTAACAAGATTATTGTCTTGGTCAAAAAATTTAATTGTTATTTCTTTATCAGTATCATCTTCATTTAGATTATAATAAACAACAACACCATTAGCTGGATTAACACCTGTGAATGTTGATGTACCATCTGAATAATTAGAGTTAAGCTGACTGTACCAATTACCAATTGTTGAATTTTCAGGTTGATAAAGTTTAGTTTCTTTTGTATCATCTAGTTGTCTCACTAGCCCCATATCATCAAGTATCCAGAATGATCTTCCTTGGGTTGCAATGATTAAATCATCATGTTTAATCATTAAATCTGTTATAGCTAAAACAGGCATATTAAGATTAAATCTTTCCCAGTTTTCACCATCATTAAATGAAATATATACTCCTAATTCTGTACCCGCAACTAATAGTCCTTTTCTTTTCTCATCTTCTCTTACTACTCTAGTATATGCTCCATATGGAATATTTCCTGTTATCTCTTTCCAAGATTCTCCATAATTTGTAGACTTATAGAGACCAGGTGATTTATCATTAAATTTATATCTAGTAGTTGCAATATATACTGTTTCCTTATCATGAGGAGATATATCAATTGCATTAATTATTGTTTCTGGAAGACCTTTTGGTGTTATGTTCTTCCATGATTTACCTCCGTCTTGAGTTATATATACTAATCCATCATCAGAACCAGTATAGATAGTATTAGGCTCATGAGGAGATTCTATTACATAACTTATTGTTCCATAGTTTTCTGCACCTACTGCCTCATTAGTTAATGGACCTCCACCATTTCCCTGCTTTTCATCTTCATCCATTGTTAAATCTGGTGATATAACTTCCCACGACTTACCAAGGTCATTTGTTTTAAATAGATGTTGTGCAGCATGATAAAATGTATTTGGTTCGTGTTTAGACCATATTATTGGTGCATTCCAGTTAAACCTATATTTCATATCTCTTGATGCTTTACCAATATAATTTATTGGCTCTATCATTACCTTTTTTCTAGCCTTTGCTTTTGTATCGTATATATTTACACTTCCAAGGTAGCTCCCCCCCATTACTAATCTTGGGTTATTAGGGTCAAATGCTAAGAAGGCACTTTCTCCTCCAGCAGTTGAAGACCAGTCACTTTCAGAAATACCTCCTCCAGATCCAATGCTGGCTATTCTGACCGTAGAATTATCTTGTTGACCACCATACAAATTATAAGGAAAGAGATTGTCCACATTAACTCTATAAAACTGTGCTGTTGGCATGTTATTGATACTTGACCAAGATTCTCCATTATCAAATGTAATTTCTCCACCTCCATCATCAGATATAATCATATTTTTAGAGTTATTCGGATTTATCCACAAGTCATGGTAATCACCATGGCCACTATATATTCTTTCCCATGTTTTTCCTCCATCAATTGATCTAAAAGCTCTAGCACTTAGAACATATACTGTGTTTTCATCATTAGGATCTGTAAAAACTTCAATATAATACCAAGCTCTTGATGTCAATTCAGCATACTTGCTAATTCTTGACCAGCTTTCACCGGCATTATTTGATACAAATAACCCTCCTAATCTTTTGTTTGAATCACTTTCTGCTAATAGGTATACCTTATTTGAGTTAGCTCTAGAAACTGATATTGCCATTTTACCTAATTCATCTGGTAGCCCATTTTCTATTTTAAACCAATTTTCACCAGCATCGATTGACTTATAAACTCCACTTCCTTGACCGCCACTGACAACTTTCCAAGGAAACCTCTGATGTTCCCAAAGAGTTGCATAGAGAACCTTCGGATTATTAAAATCAATAGAAAGTTCTGATGCTCCACTTAATTCGTTTACAAAAAGAACATTTTTCCATGATTTTCCTCCATCTTGAGTTTTATATATCCCTCTTTCTTTAGTGGGTCCATTAATTGCTCCTTGAGCAGCTACATATACCAAATCAGGATTGTCAGGATGAATTATAATCCTTGAAATCTGTTGAGTATTTTCTAATCCAATATGTTCCCATGTCTTGCCTTCATCAGTTGATTTATAAACCCCATCACCATATGATGTAGTAACTCCTCTTGGAGAATGCTCACCCATACCAACATAAATTATTCTACTATCACTTTCAGCTACAGCAACTGCTCCTACAGATGAAGTTTTGAAATAATCATCTGAAATATTATACCACTCACTACCAGCATTAGTTGTTTTCCATAATCCACCTCCTGCTGTTCCCATATAATAGGTTAAAGGATCATTTATAACTCCAGAGGATGAAACTGATCGACCGCCTCTAAAAGGACCTAGATTTCTATATTTAACTTCTTCAAGTTTATCTTCTATATCTTGTGAATAAGAGAAAGGAATTATAGTTAAAAAAACAAAAAGTATGCTTAAATTCTTCATGATAAATATGTTAGTTTACACTAAGTTACATTCAATTTTCAAAAATTCAGATATATTTACAAAAATTAAATAATGAGAAGTCAAAACATCAAAAGAGACCTTAGTCTATTAGGAGATGAACTTTTAGAGAAATTTATATTACAAGATGTTAAAGCTTCTAAATATGTTAATTCATTTTTTAGTGAAGAAAATATTTTAAATCATTCTAAAAATAAAAAGAATCTATTCATAGCAGATCAAAGAAAAGTCTTAATAGAAGAATTAAATAAACAATATTCAGATTTAAAAACTTCAGACAAAACCTTAAATAATATTCAATTATTATCTGATTCTAACACTTTATCAGTAACAACAGGTCATCAGCTTAATATTTTCTCTGGACCATTAATGGTTTTATACAAAATAGCTCAGGTAATTTCAACAGCTAATTACTTAAACTCTAAGATTAATGACTTTAATTATGTTCCTGTCTTTTGGATAGCTAGTGAAGATCATGATTTTGATGAAATATCAGAGGTAAATCTTGAAAAGAATAGTGTCATTTGGAATCTTGATTCTAAAAATTCCCCTGTAGGTAAAATTGAATTGAATGATTTTGAAGAAGTGATACAATCATATAAAGATAGTATAATTGATTTTGAATTTAAGGATGTTTTGGAGAGTTTAATTGACTCATCATATACTGATTCAGTGAGTTTATCAACTGCTACTATAAAATTTATAGATTCATTATTCAGTAAATATGGGCTTATAATTATAGACTCTAATAAAAAGGCATTTAAGAAATTATTTTTAGAACAATTTAAAAATGAGATTTTAAATTCAACATGTAAAGTTGACTCAGAAGATCAAATTAACAAAATTCAAAATAACTTTAAGTCATTTAAACCACAGGTTAATCCTTCAGATATAAATTTTTTCAAGATTACTGTAAATGGAAGAAAAAGAATTAGAAAGAAAGAAAACCTATTTATTATTGATGATGAAAAAGAATATACTTCTGATCAAATAATTAATCAAATTGAATCTAATCCAGAGTTTTTCTCTCCAAATGTTTTAATGAGACCATTATATCAAGAGAAAATTCTGCCAAATATTTGTTATGTAGGAGGTCCAAACGAATTAAAATATTGGATGCAGTTAAAGACTTATTTTGAAAATAATAATATTCAATTTCCAATATTAAAGCTTAGACATTCTGCATATATTTTAGATAAAAAAATATCAAAAAAAATAACTAAGAGTGGTTTAGAAATCAAATATTTTATTGGGAAGTTAGATGATTTAATTAATTTAAAAATTAATAGCTTATCTAACTTAAATCTAAATTTTGATTCTTTAAAGAACACATTGTCAAATCAATTTGATGAATTGAGAAGAGTTTCAATTAAGACAAATGAATCATTTATTGGTGCATTAGATGCTCAAGAAAAAAAGCAAATTAAAGGTTTGACTGATCTTGAAAAAAAATTAAAAAAAGCTGAACAGAAAAATCATGAAACTGAATTAAATAATATTAAAAGTATCTATGAATCTCTTCATCCTAAAGGTATTGATCAAGAGAGATATTTAAATTTTGGTAATTTTTATTCATTTAAGGGTCAAGAATTAATTGATTACATAATAGATAACGTACCCATTTCAGATGATAAAATATTAGTTATAAATCTTGAAGATTAATTTATAATTGTATTTTTGCCCATGCAGAATAAAGTCTTAATAATTGATTTTGGATCTCAATACACTCAACTAATAGCAAGAAGAATACGAGAGCTATTTATCTACTGTGAAATCTTACCATTTAATAATATTCCAGAAAATCTAGATCAGTTTAAGGCAGTTGTTTTATCAGGCTCACCTTTCTCTGTAAATCAAAAAGACTCACCCCGAATAAATCTTGAAAGTTTTTTAGGACAAAAACCTGTTATCGCAATTTGTTATGGAGCTCAATTAATTGCAAAGAGTTTAAATGGAAATGTAGAAAATTCAAATTCAAGGGAATATGGAAGAGCAAAACTATCTTTCATTGACAGTGAATGTAAGTTATTCGAAAATATTAAGACTAATAATCAAGTTTGGATGAGCCATGGAGACACTATTACTTCTCTTCCAGATGGAGCAAAGCTTATTGCAAGTACAGACTCTGTTAAGAATGCGGCTTATTGTGTTGAGTCTCTTAATTTGTATGCTCTTCAGTTTCATCCAGAAGTTTTCCATTCAGAAAATGGATTGAAAATTTTTGAAAACTTTTTTATTAATGAATTTAAATTTGTAAAAGAATGGAATCCAGAATCTTTTATAGATAGAACTGTTGCTGATCTTAAGGATCAGCTTAAAGATGACAAAGTCATATTAGGTTTATCAGGCGGAGTAGACTCTAGCGTAGCAGCTGTACTTTTAGATAAAGCAATTGGAGATAACTTATTTTGTGTATTTGTAAACAATGGTCTTTTAAGAAAAAACGAATATGAAGAAGTTTTAGAACAGTACACAGGAATGGGTCTAAATGTTAAAGGAGTAGATTCCTCAAAATTATTTATTGAATCTCTGGATGGAGTAATAGATCCAGAAAAAAAGAGAAAAATAATAGGTAATACATTTGTAAAAGTTTTTGAGGAAGAATCTAAGAAAATTGAAAATGCAAAGTGGTTAGCTCAAGGAACAATTTATCCAGATGTAATTGAGTCGGTATCAGTCAAGGGACCTTCTGCAACAATTAAATCCCATCATAATGTTGGGGGGCTTCCTGAAAAAATGAATCTTAAAGTAGTTGAACCATTGAAAATGCTATTCAAAGATGAAGTAAGGAGGATAGGTAAGTCACTAAAAATGTATCCAGATATTTTAAATAGACATCCTTTCCCTGGCCCTGGTCTTGGTATAAGAATTCTTGGGGAAGTTGATTCTGAAAGTGTCAGACTAATTCAAGAGGCTGATAAAATTTATATTGACGGACTAAAAGAATGGGATTTATATGATAAAATTTGGCAAGCAGGCTCAATTTTACTTCCTGTAAAAAGTGTAGGAGTTATGGGTGATGAAAGGACATATGAGAGATGTGTAGCATTAAGAGCAGTAGTTTCAACAGATGGTATGACAGCAGACTGGTATGAATTTCCTAATAATTTTTTGAAAGAAGTTTCAAATAGAATAATTAATAAGGTTTCGGGTATAAACAGAGTGGTTTACGATATTAGTTCAAAACCACCAGCAACCATTGAGTGGGAATAATAATGACTGATTTCAATAATTCTTTTAAACCTATGCTCTCTCCAAAAGAAATGCTTCAAAAAGGAATTTTTGGAGGAACATATTTCAATAAATTAGTTGATTATAGGATGTTTCCTAAAGATTGGTTTTTAGATTTAGATCAAAGTTATTTTTTATCAAAAAACTACAATAAAAAGATAAATCACTTTAATATTAAATCTGGTCAGTCTCAGGAGGAGTGGGAGGCAAAAGGATGGATTCACAAGGATGATCCAAGAGGTTGGTTTGAGTGGTATTGTAAATATTTTAATGGCAGAAGTCATGAAGATGATGAAAGACAAATTAAAAGATGGCTTGCATTTTGTGGACCTAGAGGGAGATTTCGAAATTCTATCTACAATAAAATATTTAAATCTGGATTAGAAATTGAAAATTCAAATAGTATTTCACCAAGAATTCAGCAGTCTTTATTACATTGGTCCTATATTGTTAATAATGAGGATTATGAGAGATGGAAACTTGAAAAACAAAAGTAAATGAAGAAGTTCAGTTTATGGATATTAGTTATATTAATCAATCAGGTAATATTTTCTCAAAACATTGTCTCTGATACAATTTCTCATTCAGTTGAGAGAAAAGAGACACTCTTCTCTATTTCACAAAAATATGATATAAATGTTAATGACATCCTAGAATTAAATCCACACCTTAGAAATTCTAGATTAAGGAGGAGGTCAACTATTTTAATTCCAGTTTTTAGTTCTATCCAAGAGATTCAGCCAATTAAAATGGATTCACTAAAATCATCTCATTC
Organism: uncultured Bacteroidota bacterium; assembly: GCA_902509805.1. The sequence continues at coordinate 21,005 of CABWZL010000007.1, read as the reverse complement.
AGTTTTAACACTAGATTCTATTTATTTAAAAAAGAGAAAAAAAAATGATCAACTAAACGTTTCTATTTTGCTTCCTTTTAGGTCCTCATTAATAAATTATGATTCTATTAAAGAAGTAGAATCTTTATTTGAAGATAGAAACCTTTATACTATAGCATTAGATTTTTACTCTGGTATTTTGTTTGCGATAGAAGATTTAAAAAAATTAAATATTTCAGTTAATGTTAATGTTTTTGATACTGAAAACTCTAGAAATAAAATATTACAGATATCTAATAATGAGAATATTACTAATTCAGATGTGATAATAGGCCCAATAATTCCAAGAAATTTTGAAACTTTTTCAAATCTTGAATTTTTAGATGATATTCCTAAAGTTTTTCCTTTATCAACAATTCCTATTAAAATTATTAAAGGTGTTATACAAACAGTGACTCCAATAGAACTTTTAAGAGAAAAAATGCTGTCATATTTAGATAAAAATATTAACAAAGAAGAAAATATTGTAATCATAGCTGATTCTTTAAATCAAGAAATTGAAACTAGATTAATTAATATCTTTCCTAATTCTATAAAAATAAAACCTGAGTTTGAAGGATATATTCTTCCTGAACTTTTGGATTCACTTCTAGTAGACTCAATTCCAAACAAAGTAATTATTGAATCTGAAATATTCACTTTGATCTCAAGTGTCGTTTCTCAACTTAATTCTCAAATAACTTCTGAGCGTGATGTAAGATTGTATACAACATACAGAGGAAATCAATTTGATGATCCTAGCATAAGTATTAAAGATCTTGGGAACCTAGGTTTTACGTATAGTTCTATTTCAAAAAAAATGAATAATGACTCAATTTCAAATTTTGAAACTAATTACATTAATTTGTTTGGAAGCTTTCCTAATAAAGATATTATTAGAGGTTATGATATAACTAAAGATATTTTACTAAGAGTTTTAATTGATAATAACCTAAATAAAACTGTTAAGTATGATGAGCAAATATATACTGAATCTAAATTTTTATATAAAAAAGACACCCTAGGAGGTTTATATAACTCTTCTATGTTTATTCTTAAGCATAAAGATTATGGGATTGAAGAGATTATTGATTAATAAATTAAATTATACTTTAATATTTTGTAAATTTGAGTCCGGAAATAATATTCTATCCGGATGAATAAACCAAAATATATTTTTGTTACAGGTGGTGTTACATCATCGCTAGGTAAGGGCATTATTTCTGCTTCTTTAGCAAGATTACTTCAGGCTCAAGGCTTAAATGTTGGTATTCAAAAATTAGATCCATACATTAATGTTGACCCTGGAACATTGAACCCTTATGAGCATGGCGAGTGTTATGTGACTGATGATGGAGCTGAAACTGATTTAGATTTGGGTCATTATGAAAGATTTTTAAGTGTAAATACCTCTCAAAGAAATAATGTAACAACTGGTAAAATCTACCAGAATGTGATAGAAAAAGAAAGAAAAGGAGAATTTTTAGGTAAAACAGTTCAAGTTATTCCGCACATCACTAATGAAATAAAGGAAAATATAAGAAATCTTAATTATAAAAATAATTTAGATATAATAATTACTGAGATTGGTGGAACAGTTGGAGATATCGAATCTCTTCCTTTTCTGGAAGCGGTAAGACAAGTTATATATGAAGAAGGACCAGAAAATTCAATGGTAATTCATCTAACACTAATACCTTTTTTGTCTGCTACAGGTGAGTTAAAGACAAAACCAACTCAACATTCAGTTAAAACTTTAATGGAACTTGGATTAAAAGCAGATGTCTTAGTCTGTAGAACAGAAAGAGAATTATCAGATGAAATAAAAAATAAACTTGCACTTTTTTGTAATGTTAAGTTTAATTGTGTTATTCAATCAATTGATGTAGAGACTATTTATGATGTACCAATAAAAATGATGGATGAAGGTTTAGATAAAGTAACCTTAGAAAAATTTAAAATTAAGGAAACAGAGCCCAACCTTGACAAATGGAAAAACTTTCTTCATAAACTCAAGAATCCTAATCATCAGATTAATATTGGTTTGATTGGAAAATATGTAGAGCTAAATGATTCCTATAAATCTATTTTAGAATCACTCATTCATGCGGGAACAGAAAATGAGGTAAAAGTAAATGTCAAATCAATTCATTCTGAATACATTGATAAGGAAAATATTGGCAAAAATCTTAATAATCTAGATGGAATAATAGTTGCTCCTGGATTTGGTCAGAGGGGCTTAGATGGAAAAATACTAGCAGTTGAATTTGCTAGAGTTAATAAGATTCCATTCTTAGGAATTTGCCTTGGAATGCAGATGGCAGTTATAGAATATGCTAGAAATGTAAAGAAAATAAGATATGCTAATTCTACTGAGATATCTGAGAAATGTAAGGATCCAGTGATAGACTTGATGACTTCTCAGAAGGAAATTATTGATATGGGTGGAACAATGAGACTTGGAGCATGGGATTGTGAAATATTGAAAAACACAATATCACATAAAGTTTATAAGAAAAAATTAATCTCAGAGAGGCACAGACACAGATATGAATTTAATAATGACTATTCTAAAAAAATATTTGATGATAATTTTATTGTAGCCGGATTTAACCCTGATACAAAACTTGTTGAAATTATAGAAAATATCGATCATCCATGGTTTGTTGGAGTTCAATTTCATCCAGAATATAAGAGTTCTGTATATAATCCTCATCCAATTTTTGTAAACTTTGTAAAAGCTAGTCTAAAAAAATATTTAAATAAATAATTATGGAACAAAATAAGTTTGATCCTCTTCAGTTTATTGGTTTTTTACTTATATCAGTAATATTGATGTTTTGGTTTTATGACAATCAATCTAATATTATTGAAAATCAACAAGATATTGCTGTTGAAGATGTTATAGATCAGGTAAATGAGAATTCTATAAATCTGAATAATTCTGAAGAAAATCCTAATGAATTAAACTCAGATATAAACTTTATTGAGGAACTAATTACTTTAGAGAATGATAATATTTTATTTGAAATAAGTACAGATGGTGCTGATATCAAGAAATTATTGCTTAAAGATTTTATTAATTATAATGATGACCCATTATTTTTAATTAACAACAATAAATCAGTTTTTAGTTATAATATACCTAATGGAAGAAATTCAATAATTAACACAGGAGATTTAGTTTATACAGCAGAGATAATTAGGGATAAATCTATAATAAAATTATCAGCTGTAATTGATGATAAAAAATCACTTGAATTAACTTATTCTCTTGAGGAGGGCTCAAGTATAATTGACTTTGATGTAAAATTAAATGATAACAGCTTAAGTAATGCTGGTGTTGAATTAATTTGGGGTAGAGACTCTTTCAGAAATTCCAAGAGTATAGATTATGAAAATAGATACACTGCACTCTCTTATGGATTTGAAGATGAAAAAGATTCATATTTATCCGTAGCAGGAACAAAAAATAAAAATATAAATAATGTTAATTGGATATCTTTTAGAGAGCATTTTTTTAGTTCAATTCTTATTTTAGATAATCAATCAAATGATGTAGATATTAGTTCAGAAGATTTAGCAAGTAATGAAACGTTAAATAACATATTTACTAAGAGGTTTTCTGCTAAAGTACCCCTTGCACTTGATTCAAATAACACTTTTAGTTATAGTATGTACTTTGGACCCACCGATTATGAACTATTAAAAGATTATAATCTTAATCTTGAAAATTCTGTTCCAATAGGATGGGGGATTTTTGGTTGGTTAAATAGATTTGTGTTTTTCCCTTTATTTTCATTTTTAACTAATTACTTTTCATACGGAATAGCAATTATTATAATGACAATAATTGTTAAACTTACTATTTCACCTCTTACATATAAGTCATATTTGTCGCAAATAAAAATGAAAATTTTAAAGCCTGAGCTTCAAATAATTAATGAAAAATTTAAGGATGACCCAATGAAAAAACAACAAGAGACGATGAAGTTATATACTAAGTCTGGAGCTAATCCTATGTCTGGTTGTTTGCCTGCAGTTTTACAGATGCCACTATTTTTTGCATTATTTACTTTTTTTCCGGTTGCTTTCTCTCTTAGACAAAAGAGTTTTTTATGGGCAGATGATCTTTCCTCTTATGATTCCATACTAGAACTAGGATTTTATATACCTCTGTATGGAGATCATGTTAGTCTTTTTCCAATTTTAGCATCCATAGCTATCTTTTTCTACACTAAGATGACCACTGGTGATCAAATGATGCCAGCTTCCCAAACTGGAGGTGTTAATATGAAATTGATAATGTATATGATGCCATTAATGATGTTGTTTTTCTTTAATAATTATGCTAGTGGATTAAGTTTGTATTATTTTATTTCAAATGTCCTTACAATAATTCTAATGCTAATTATCAAGAATTTTATAATTGATGATAATAAAATTTTGACTGAAATTGAGGAAAATAAAAAGAAGCCTGTAAAAGTGGGTGGGTTTAGAGCTAGACTTCAAAAAGCTCTAGAAGAAGCAGAAAAACAAAAGAAAAGTAGAGGTAAGTAACTAAATGAAAAAAAATAAAGTTGTTGTTGCCTTATCTGGAGGTGTTGACTCCAGTGTAGCTGCATATTTACTTAAAGAACAAGGTCATGATTTAATTGGTTTATTCATGAAGAATTGGCATGATGAAAACGTAACCATTTCAGATGAATGTCCGTGGCTAGATGATAGTAATGACGCTATGTTAGTAGCTGAAAAACTTAATATTCCTTTTCAAACTGTAGATTTAAGTAAAGAATATAAGGAGAAAATTATTGATTATATGTTTGAGGAGTATTCAAAAGGAAACACTCCAAATCCTGATATTTTATGTAATAGAGAAATAAAATTTGATGTATTTATGGATATAGCACTTTCATTGGGTGCTGATTATGTAGCGACAGGTCACTACAGTAAAATTATTAGGAATAATCAAAAAAACTCCTCTTACCAGTTGCATTCTGGCCTTGATGAAACAAAGGATCAGTCATATTTTTTATGTCAATTAAATCAAAAACACCTAGATAAGATATTATTTCCAATTGGAAATTTAAAAAAAACTGAGGTTAGAGAGATTGCCAAAAAAAATAATCTAGTTACAGCAGAAAAAAAGGACTCACAAGGACTTTGCTTTGTTGGAAAAGTTAGTCTTCCGGACTTTCTTCAGCAAAAATTGAAGAAAAAAACTGGAAATGTTATAGAGATTTCAGCTAGCTCTAAGGTTTTTAATCAAAATTATGATGAAACTAATAATCATAAGAGATTATCTAATTTATCTAAACATATAGATTTTAAAACCCTAGATGGAGAAATTATTGGCCAACATCAAGGTGCACACTATTTCACGATTGGTCAAAGAAAAGGTTTAGCAATTGGTGGCTTCAAAGAACCTTTATTTATTATAGGTACGAATACATTAACAAATGAAATATATGTAGGTGAAGGAAAAGAACATCCAGGTTTACTAAAAAAAGTTTTAAAAGTTAAGTTATCTGAAGTTAATTGGGTTAATGATCAATATAATTATCAAAATTCTCATGATTTAAAGCTTAGTGCAAAAATCAGATATAGGCAAAAACTTCAAAAAATATCCCTTCATAAACATTCAGAGTTTTTATACGTTGAATTTGAAGAATTACAATCGGCTATCACTCCTGGCCAATTCGTTGCCATATATGATAATACTCAATTAATTGCCTCAGGTGTAATTTGTTAAGATTTATAATTGTTTTTTTTTAAAAAAAACATGCATTTATACCTACTAAAACCAAAATATATTTTAAATTTGCACGCTTTAATACAGAAAATAAAAATTATTGTATGCCAACAATATCGCAATTAGTAAGAAAAGGTAGGACTTCCTCAACAAAGAAGAGTAAGTCAGTAGCCCTTAATAAATCCCCACAAAAAAGAGGTGTTTGTACTAGGGTTTATACTACTACTCCTAAGAAACCAAACTCTGCAATGAGAAAAGTTGCAAGAGTTAGACTTACTAATGGTAAAGAGGTTAATGCATATATTCCAGGAGAAGGTCATAATCTTCAGGAACACTCTATTGTTCTTGTTCGTGGAGGAAGAGTAAAAGATCTTCCTGGTGTAAGATACCATATTGTAAGAGGAGCACTTGACACAGCTGGTGTAGAGGGGAGACTTCAAAGAAGATCCAAGTATGGAGGAAAAAAACCAAAAAAATAATCCCTAAATGAGAAAGAAACAATCTAAAAAGAGACCACTAATTCCTGATCCAAAGTTTCACGATCAGCTAGTAACTAGATTTGTTAATAATCTTATGTTGCAGGGTAAAAAATCAACTGCATACAAAGTTTTTTATGATGCTATAGAAATAGTTGAGAGTAAAAAGGGTGACGAAGAGAAGACTTCACTTGAATTATGGAAAGATGCCCTTTCTAATGTTATGCCTCATGTCGAGGTTAGAAGTCGTAGAGTAGGTGGTGCAACTTTTCAAATACCTTCACCTATTAGACCAGATAGAAAAATATCAATAGCCATGAAGTGGTTAATTACTGCTTCAAGAAAGAGAAATGAAAAGTCAATGGCTGTTAAATTAGCACAAGAAATTTTAGCGGCAGCAAAAGAAGAAGGAGCTGCTGTAAAGAAAAGAGTTGATACACATAAAATGGCTGAAGCTAACAAAGCCTTTTCACATTTCAGATTTTAATATTACAGTATGTCAAGAGATTTAAAATTTACAAGAAATATTGGTATTGCTGCTCACATTGATGCTGGTAAAACTACTACTACTGAAAGAGTTTTATTTTACACTGGTGTAAGTCATAAAATTGGTGAGGTTCATGATGGTGCAGCTACAATGGATTGGATGGAGCAAGAACAAGAAAGAGGTATTACAATAACTTCTGCTGCAACAACTTGTAGCTGGAATTTTCCAACTGACCAGGGTAAATCTATTGCTGATACTAAAGCTTATCACTTTAATATAATTGATACTCCTGGCCACGTAGACTTTACCGTAGAGGTAAACAGGTCGTTAAGAGTTTTAGATGGTCTTGTTTTTTTATTTTCTGCTGTTGATGGAGTAGAACCTCAATCTGAAACTAACTGGAGATTAGCAGACAATTATAAGGTTCCTAGAATAGGTTTTGTTAATAAAATGGATAGACAAGGTTCCAATTTTCTTGGAGTTTGTAAACAAGTTATTGAAAAACTAGGTTCAAAAGCTGTGCCTATTGTACTTAATATAGGTGACGAAGAAGATTTTAAAGGAATTGTTGATCTAGTTAAAAATCAAGCAATAGTATGGCATGATGAAAATTATGGTTCTACATTTGATATTGTTGATATACCAGATGATTTAAAAGAAGAGGCTGAAAGACTAAGAGGTGAATTAATTGAAGCTGTTGCTGAATATGATGAAAATCTATTAGAGAAGTATTTTGAAGACCCTGATTCGATCACTGAGGATGAGGTTCACAATGCGCTTAGAGCTGCGACTCAAGAAATAAGTATAATTCCTATGGTCTGTGGTTCTGCATTTAAAAATAAAGGTGTACAATTTTTATTAGATGCTGTTTGTAGATACTTACCTTCACCAGTAGATAAAGATGCTATAATTGGAACTAAGCCAGATTCTGATGAGGAAATTTCTAGACTTCCAAATGCAACCGAACCGTTTTCTGCTCTTGCTTTTAAAATTGCTACTGATCCATATGTTGGAAGATTAGCATTTTTTAGAGTTTATTCTGGTAGACTTGATGCAGGTTCTTACATTTTAAACAACAGATCTGAAAATAGAGAGAGAATTTCTAGGATTTATCAGATGCATTCAAATAAGCAAAATGCTATTGATTATATAGAGGCTGGAGATATTGGTGCAGCAGTTGGTTTTAAAGATATTAAAACAGGTGATACCTTATCGTCAGAGAAAGATCCAATAATTTTAGAAAGTATGGACTTTCCGGACCCAGTTATTGGTGTTGCAGTTGAACCAAAAACTAAAGCTGACGTTGACAAACTTGGTATGGCCCTTGGTAAATTAGCTGAGGAAGATCCAACTTTCCAGGTAAAAACTGATGAAGCATCTGGCCAAACTGTTATTTCTGGAATGGGTGAACTTCATCTTGATATACTTGTTGATAGACTTAGAAGAGAATTCAAAGTTGAAGTTAATCAAGGTCAACCTCAGGTTGAATATAAAGAATCTCTAACTCGATCTGCAGATCATAGAGAGACTTACAAGAAGCAAACAGGTGGTCGAGGTAAATTTGCAGATATTGTATTTACAATTGAGCCAGGAGAAAAAGGAAAATCAGGTCTTGAATTTGTTAATCTTATTAAAGGTGGAAATATTCCTAGAGAATATATCCCATCTGTAGAAAAAGGTTTTAAAGATTCAATGAAGAATGGCCCACTTGCTGGATTTGAAGTAGACTCTATGAAAGTTACTTTAAAAGATGGTTCATTCCATCCTGTTGATTCTGATTCTTTATCTTTTGAACTGGCAGCAAGACTTGCTTTCAAAACTTCTGCAAAAGCAGCAAAAGCAGTCATTATGGAACCTATAATGAAACTTGAAGTAATTACACCTGAAGAAAATATGGGTGATATAGTTGGTGATTTAAATAGAAGAAGAGGACAAGTTAGTTCTATGGATGATAGAGCTGGAGCAAAGGTTGTAAAAGGAGAAGTTCCACTTTCTGAAATGTTTGGATATGTAACTTCATTAAGGACTCTTTCTTCTGGAAGAGCTACATCAACAATGGAGTTTTCTCATTATGATCAAACACCTTCAAATATCTCAGAAACTGTTATTTCTGAAGTAAAAGGAAATACAACAGATTAAAAATATAGACATGAGTCAAAAAATTAGAATAAAATTAAAATCTTATGATTACAATCTAGTTGACAAATCAGCTGATAAGATTGTTAAAACTGTAAAAAACACTGGAGCTATAGTTACGGGTCCTATTCCATTACCAACTCATAAGAAAATATTCACAGTTCTGAGATCTCCTCATGTTAACAAAAAATCAAGAGAACAATTTAAATTGTGTTCTTACAAGAGGCTATTAGATATTTACAGCTCATCTTCTAAAACTGTTGATGCGCTTATGAAATTAGAACTTCCTAGTGGAGTTGAAGTAGAAATTAAAGTATAATAATTATGTCTGGTATTATTGGAAAAAAAATTGGGATGACAAGTATTTACGATGAGAATGGTAAAAACATTCCTTGTACAATTCTTCAAGCAGGTCCATGTACTATTACTCAAGTCAAAACAGATGATAAAGAAGGTTATTCTTCTTTTCAGCTTGGTTTTGATGAGAAATCTAAGAATACTACAAAATCTTATGAAGGTCAATTCAAAAAAAGTAAATCAAACCCTATGAACAAATTAGTTGAGTTTAAAGGATTTGAAGGTGATCTTAAATTAGGAGACAAAATTACTGTTGATCACTTTATGGAAGGAGAATTTGTTGATGTTTCTGGAATTACAAAAGGAAAAGGTTTTCAAGGTGTAGTAAAAAGACATGGTTTTAGAGGTGTTGGTGATTCTACCCACGGTCAACATAATAGATTAAGAGCTCCTGGTTCAATTGGTGCTGGTTCTAGTCCTTCAAGAGTTTTTAAAGGAATGAGAATGGCAGGTCAAACTGGTAATTCAAAAGTTAAAGTGCTTAACCTTAAGGTGGTAAAGGTAATGCCAGAAGAAAATATTTTAATTGTTAAAGGAAGTGTTCCTGGACACAATAACTCATATATAATTGTTCAAAAGTAATGGAACTTAAAGTACATAATATAAAAGGAAAAGAGACTGACAAAAAAGTTAAGTTAGATAAGCTAATATTTGGTATTGAACCAAATGATCATGCTATTTATCTTGATGTTAAACAGTATCTTGCCAATAATAGAAAAGGTCTTCATAAATCAAAAGAAAGAGGAGAGATTGCAGGTAGTACAAGAAAGATTAAGAAGCAAAAAGGAACTGGTACTGCTAGAGCGGGAAGTATTAAAAACCCTTTATTCAGAGGTGGTGGTAGAGTTTTTGGTCCAAGACCTCGTTCTTATGACCAAAAGGTTAACAAGAAAGTTAAAAAGTTAGCTCGTAAATCTGCTCTTGCGTATAAAGCAAAAAATAAAGAAATTTTAATACTTGAAGATTTCAATCTTTCAAACCCAAAAACATCAGATTATCTTAACATTATCAAGGCTTTTGGACTTGAAACAAAAAAGACATTAGTAGTTACAAGTGATATAAATAATAATATATATTTGTCGTCACGAAATTTAAAAAACTCAAAAGTTGTAATCAACTCAGAGTTAAACACTTATGAAATAACTGATGCTAATAACATTTTAATTTTAGAAAGTGCGGTTGAAGGAATTGAATCAACCTTGAAATAAATTAGATTATGGACATACTTATAAAACCAATATTAACTGAAAAAGCAACTAATGAAAGTGAATTAAGAAATTCATACACTTTTATAGTTTCTAAATCTGCAAACAAGGTTGAAATTAAAAAAGCTGTTGAATCTTCATATGGGGTTTCAGTTGTTAAAGTTAGAACTATGATTTATGGAGCAGAATCAAAAACCAGATTCACAAAAAAAGGAGTCCAAATAAGTAAAAAGGGTGCCTACAAGAAAGCAATCGTTAAAATTTCAGAGGGAGACAGAATTGACTTCTTTGCAAATCTATAATTATGCCAGTAAGAAAATTAAAACCGGTTACACCGTCACAGAGATTTAGAGTTGTTAATGGATTTGACGCTATTACAACAGATAAACCTGAAAAGTCATTGTTAACTACCAAGAAAAGAACAGGTGGGAGGAATAACAATGGTAAAATGACTAGTAAGTACAGAGGGGGTGGACACAAGAAAAGATATAGATTAATAGATTTTAAAAGAGATAAATTTGATGTAACTGCTGAAGTTAAATCAATTGAATATGATCCTAACAGATCTGCTTTTATATCTCTTTTAGAGTATAAAGATGGTGAAAAGAGATATATAGTAGCCCAAAATGGTTTAAAGGTTGGTCAAAGTGTTATTTCTGGAGAATCTGTTTCTCCTGAGATTGGAAATGCTATGCCAATTAGTACTATACCATTAGGAACAATTATTTCTTGTATTGAGTTAAATCCAGGAAAAGGAGCTAGTATTTCAAGAAGTGCAGGTTCTTTTGCACAACTTATGGCAAAAGATGGCAAGTTTTGTACAGTAAAGTTGCCTTCTGGTGAAACAAGAATGATCCTTAATACTTGCTATGCAACAATCGGTGCTGTTTCAAATTCTGATAATCAACTTATTTCTTCTGGAAAAGCAGGAAGAAAAAGATGGTTAGGTAGAAGACCAAGAACTAGACCAGTAGCAATGAACCCTGTTGATCATCCAATGGGTGGTGGAGAAGGTAAAGCTTCTGGTGGTCATCCTAGGTCTAAAAAAGGTATACCAGCTAAGGGCTTTAGAACAAGATCAAAAAAGAAAGCATCTTCTAAGTTTATAATTGAAAGAAGAAAAAAATAATATAGTATGTCAAGATCATTAAAAAAAGGACCATATGTTCATCTAAGCCTTCTTAAAAAGGTAAATAAAAATATTGAAGACAATAAAAAATCTGTTATTAAAACATGGTCTAGATCTTCTATGATTATTCCTGATTTTGTTGGCCAAACAATTGCAGTACACAATGGTAAACAATTTATTCCTGTGTATATAACAGAAAATATGGTTGGACATAAATTAGGAGAATTTTCTCCAACTAGATCTTTTAGAGGTCATACAGGGAACAAAAGATAAAATAATATTGATTAATTAAATGGGATCAAGAAAAAGAAATAGCGCTGATAAAATTAAAGAAGCAAAAAAAGATATAGCTTTTGCTAAACTTAACAATTGTCCGACTTCTCCAAGAAAAATGCGTCTTGTAGCTGATCAGATTAGAGGTGAAGATATATCTAATGCATTATCTATACTTAAGTTCAGTCCAAAAGAAGCTTCAAGAAGACTAGAAAAACTATTAGTTTCAGCTATATCTAATTGGCAATCAAAGAACGAGGATTCCAATATAGATACAGCTCAGCTTTTTGTTAAAGAAATTAGAGTAGACGGTGGCAGTATGCTTAAAAGAATAAGAACAGCTCCCCAAGGTAGAGCTCATAGAATTAGAAAGAGATCTAATCATGTAACATTAGTACTTTCTTCAAAAACAATTAATTAAATGGGACAAAAGACAAATCCAATAGGAAATAGATTAGGAATTATCAGAGGCTGGGAGTCTAACTGGTGGGGTGGTAGAAATTATGGTGATAAAATTGCAGAGGACGATAAGATTAGAAAATATATTTATGCAAGACTTTCTCGTGCTAGTGTATCTAGTGTTATAATCGAAAGGACACTTAAATTAATTATCATAACTATAACTACTGCGAGACCAGGTATTATTATTGGTAAAGCTGGTTCAGAAGTTGATAAATTAAAAGAAGAACTTAAAAAAATTACAGCAAAAGATATTCAGCTTAATATCTTTGAAATTAAACGTCCTGAACTAGATGCATTTCTAGTTGGAAATAGTATAGCAAGGCAAATTGAAAATAGAATTTCTTTTAGAAGAGCTATTAAAATGGCTATTGCTGCAGCAATGAGAATGAATGCTGAAGGAATTAAAATTCAAATATCAGGTAGATTGAACGGTGCTGAAATGGCGAGATCTGAATCATATAAGGACGGTAGAATACCTCTTTCAACTTTTAGAGCTGACATTGACTACGCTATTGTTGAGGCTAATACAACATACGGAAAACTTGGAATTAAAGTTTGGATTATGAAAGGTGAAGTTTATGGTAAAAGAGAATTATCTCCTTTAACAGGCATGAAAAAATCATCTAATAATTCTAAAAAAAATAATAGACAAAGGGATAGAAAAAATTAATTAGATATGTTACAACCTAAAAGAACCAAATATAGAAAAGCGCAGAAGGGTAAAATGAAAGGTTTATCCCAAAGAGGTCACAGACTTTCGAATGGTATGTTTGGAATTAAATCTTTAGAATCTAAGTTTATTACTTCTAGGCAAATTGAGGCTGCAAGGATTGCTGCTACTAGATATATGAAAAGAGAAGGTCAGCTTTGGATTAAAATATTTCCGGACAAACCAATCACTAAAAAACCTCTTGAGGTTAGAATGGGTAAAGGAAAAGGTGCTCCAGAGTATTTTGTTGCAGTTGTAAAACCTGGCAGAGTTCTTTTTGAAGTTTCAGGTGTTCCTGTTGCAGTCGCAAAAGAAGCTCTTAGGTTAGCTGCTCAAAAATTACCAGTAACAACAAAATTTGTAATTGCAAGAGATTTTAAAGGATATTATGAAAATTAGTGAAATAAGAAATATGTCAACCGATGAGTTAAATGAAAAGCTAACTGATACTTCAAAGAAGTTATCACAGTTAAAATTTAATAACTCAGTTCAAACAATTGAAAATCCTCTTGAAATAAAAATTTTAAGAAGACAGCTTGCTAAGCTAAAAACAGTTTTAAACGAAAAAAAACAAGATTAAATGTCAACTAGAAGTTTAAGAAAAGAAAGAATTGGGATCGTATCCTCTGATAAAATGGAAAAATCCGTTGTTGTAGCAGAGGTTAAAAAGGTAAAACACCCTGTTTACGGTAAATTTGTTTTAAAGACAAAAAAATATGTTGCTCATGATGAAAAGAATGATTGTAATGAAGGAGATACTGTAAGAATAATGGAGACTAGACCAATGAGTAAAACAAAAAAGTGGAGAATTGTAGAAATAATAGAAAGAGCTAAATAAAATGGTACAACAAGAATCAAGACTTAAAGTAGCAGATAACACTGGAGCAAAAGAAGTTCTTACGATACGTGTATTGGGTGGAACTAAAAGAAGGTATGCTAGAATTGGTGACAAAATTGTTGTTACTGTTAAAGATGCAACACCGAACGGAACGGTTAAGAAGGGTCAAGTTTCAATAGCTGTAGTTGTAAGAACAAAAAAAGAAGTTAGAAGGAATGATGGATCATATATTAGATTTGATGAGAATGCATGTGTATTGCTCGCCCAAACCGGTGAGATGAGAGGTACAAGGGTTTTTGGTCCAGTAGCTAGAGAATTAAGAGATAAACAGTTTATGAAAATTGTTTCTCTTGCACCTGAAGTTTTATAATAGAGATATGAATAAGATAAAAATTAAAAAAGGAGATCAAGTAATGGTTATTACTGGTGAAAATAAGGGAACTAAAGGTACAGTTCTTAAAGTATTATATAATTCAAATAAAGCTTTAGTTGAAGGTGTGAATACTGTAAAAAGACATACTAAACCTAATTCTGAAAATCCAAAAGGTGGAATTATTGAAAAACAACTTCCAATTAATATTTCTAATATTTCATTAATGACAAAAGAAGGCGAAAAAACAAGAATTGGTTATAAAAATGAAGATGGTAAAAAAGTTCGTATATCTACAAAATCTAAAGAAACTATTTAATTATGTCTAATACACCAAGATTAAAAGAAGATTATTCAAATAAGATAGTTAATGAGCTAAAAGATAAGCTAGGTTTAACAAATATAATGCAGGTTCCTACATTAGATAAAATTGTTATATCAAGAGGTGTTGGAGCTGCTGTCAGTGATAAAAAATTAATTGATTATGCAGTTGAAGAATTAACTCTTATTTCTGGTCAAAAGGCAATTGCTACATTATCAAAGAAAGATGTTGCATCTTTTAAGCTTAGAAAAGGTACAGCTATTGGTGCAAAAGTTACATTGAGAGGTGATAGAATGTATGAATTTCTTGATAGGCTTATAACTATCGCACTTCCAAGGGTTAGAGATTTTCAAGGTATAAAAGCTGATGGCTTTGATGGAAGAGGTAATTATAACCTTGGAATAAAAGAACAAATTATATTTCCAGAAATTAATATTGACAAAGTGAATAAAATTTCAGGTATGGATATAACATTTGTGACAAATACAAACTCTAATAAAGAGGCAAAAGCATTATTAACAGATCTAGGATTACCTTTTAAAAAACAATAATATGGCAAAAGAATCAATGAAAGCTAGGGAAAGAAAAAGACAACGTATAGTTGCAAAGTATGCTGCTAAAAGAAAGTCTTTAAAAGATGCGAATGACTACGTTGGTCTTCAAAAACTCCCAAAAAATGCTTCTCCAGTTAGACTTCACAACAGATGTAAGTTAACAGGTAGACCTAAAGGTTATATAAGACAATTTGGTCTGTCTAGAGTAATGTTTAGAGAAATGGCAAATAAAGGATTAATCCCAGGTGTAACAAAAGCAAGTTGGTAAATTAAAGATTATGTATACAGATACTATTGCAGATTATTTAACTAGAGTAAGAAATGCTAGCATGGCTGGTCATAGAGTTGTAGATATTCCTTCTTCAAATATAAAGAAGGATATAACTAAAATTCTTTTTGACCAAGGCTATATTTTAAGCTATAAATTTGAAGATACTGACAACAACCAAGGTAATATTAAAATTGCTTTGAAATATGATGCAGTTTCTAAACAACCTATAATCAAAGAGATTCAAAGGATAAGTAAGCCTGGTCTTAGAAAATATTCTAATTCTCAAGAATTCCCAAGAGTTTTAAATGGTTTAGGTATTTCAATTATATCTACTTCAAAAGGAGTTATGACTGGAAAGCAAGCTGCTAGTCAAAATATTGGTGGTGAATTAATTTGTTATGTTTATTAAAAAATAATTATGTCAAGAATAGGTAACAATCCGATAAGTATCCCAGAAGGCGTTTCAGTTAGCGTAAATGGAGATGTAATTACTGTAAAAGGTAAAAATGGTGAGATGAATCAAAATTTTGATGGTGTGAGCTTTGACATCTCTGATAATACTATCATGGTTAAAAGAAAGTCTGAATCAAAAGATCATAAATCTAAGCATGGATTATATAGAGCTTTAGTATTTAATATGGTTACTGGTGTAACAGATGGATTCACATTAGAATTAGAACTAGTTGGTGTAGGTTATAGAGCTAATGCATCTGGTCAAAAGTTAGATTTATCCTTAGGGTTTTCTCATACAATAGTTATGAGTATTGCTCCTGAGGTAAAGGTTGAAACAATTAATGAAAAAGGTAAAAACCCTATTATTAAATTATCTTCTCCTGATAAACAGCTTGTAGGACATGTGGCGGCTAAAATAAGATCATATAGACGACCAGAGCCATACAAAGGAAAAGGAATAAAATTTGTTGGTGAACAAATAAGAAGAAAAGCAGGTAAATCAGCATAATATGACAAATACTAAAACTTTTAGAAGAAATAGAATTAGACAGAGAATAAAAAAGGTAATTTCTGGTACTCCTGATTATCCAAGACTTTCTGTTTTTAGAAGTAACAAAGAAATTTACTGTCAAGTAATTGATGATGTGAATGGAAAAACTCTTCTTCAAACATCTTCAAGAGACAAGGCTATTATAGATCTTAAACTAAAGACTAATATTGAAATTTCCTTTAATGTTGGAAAACTAGTTGCTGAACAGGCTTTAAAAAAAGGTATTGAAAAAATAAAATTTGATAGAGGTGGATATCTTTATCACGGAAGAGTAAAATCCCTAGCAGAAGGTGCAAGAGAAGGTGGACTTAAATTTTAAATATGTATAAAAATTATAAAAATATTGAACTTGTAAAGCCAGTTGGCTTAGATCTTAAAGATAAATTAGTAGGTATCCAAAGAGTAACTAAGGTGACAAAAGGTGGTAGAGCTTTTGGTTTTTCTGCCATTGTTATCGTTGGTGATGAAAATGGTGTTGTAGGTCATGGCTTAGGAAAGGCTAAAGAAGTTACTACTGCAATTCAAAAAGCTGTTGAAGATGCTAAGAAAAATTTAGTTAGAATACCAATTGAAAATGGTACTCTTCCTCATGAACAAAAAGGTAAATTTGGTGGATCCAGAGTATTTATAAAACCTGCTGCTCCTGGTACCGGTGTTATTGCAGGTGGTGCGGTTAGAACTGTTTTAGAAGCAGTTGGAATACAAAATGTACTTTCTAAATCTCAAGGATCTTCAAATCCTCACAACGTAGTTAAAGCTACTTTTGACGCATTATTAAATTTAAGAAGCCCGTTGACAATTTCAAGACAAAGGGGTATTTCTTTAGATAAAGTTTTTAAAGGATGAGCAAAAAAATAAGAATAAAACAGGTAAGAAGTACAATCAAAAGGATTGAGTCTCAAAAAAGGACTCTTGAAGCTCTTGGTTTAAGAAAAATTGGAATGGAAGTTGAGCATGAGCTTACTGCTTCAATCAAAGGTATGGTTGCTAAAGTAAGTCATCTTGTTGAAGTTAATTCTATAAAATAATAATTATGAGTTTAAATAATTTAAAACCTGCAGAAGGATCAAATAAAACTAGTGGTAAAAGACTAGGTAGAGGACAGGGATCAGGTAAAGGGAAGACCTCAGGTAGAGGTCATAATGGTGCTCAATCTAGATCAGGTTATTCTAGAAAAATTGGTTTTGAAGGTGGTCAAATGCCTCTTCAAAGAAGAATACCAAAATTTGGTTTTACAAATATTAATAGAATTGAATATAATACTATCAATATTGATGATATCCAGACGCTAGTTGATGACAAAAAGATAAAGACTAATCTAACTATTGAAAAAATGGTTGAGTTGAGACTTGTTAAAAAAGGAAAATTAGTTAAGGTTTTAGGTCGAGGTAAAATAAGCGCTCCTGTCAATATAACAGCTAATAAGTTTTCTGCTACTGCTGAAAAATTAATTGAAAAAGCTGGTGGTAAAATTACTAAGATATAATAATGAATAAGTTAATAGACTTAATAAAAAGTATATACAATATTAAAGAGTTGAGGGATAGAATCCTTTTTACTCTTACTCTTTTGTTAGTCTATAGACTTGGTGCTCAAGTTGTACTTCCGGGTGTTGACTCACTTGCATTATCTGATCTTTCATCAAGATCTGATGGAGGTGGACTTCTTGGTATTCTTAATGCGTTTACTGGTGGAGCCTTTGCTAATGCCTCTATTTTTGCTTTAGGGATTATGCCATACATATCAGCATCTATTGTTGTTCAGCTTATGGGAGTTGCTCTTCCATACCTCCAAAAGTTACAAAAGGAAGGTGAAAGTGGTAGAAAGAAAATTACTCAAATTACAAGATGGTTAACTATTTTTATCTGTACAATTCAAGCTCCTGCATATCTTTATGGTTTAAGTGCTTTAGGTGTTCCTGATAGTGCTTTTATCTTTGGAAGAACTCCAATGTTTATTTTTACTTCAATTATAATTCTTGTAACAGGATGTATTTTTGCAATGTGGCTTGGTGAAAAAATTACAGATAGAGGTATTGGAAATGGAATATCTCTTCTTATAACTGTAGGAATTGTTGCTACATTACCTCTTTCATTTACACAGAATTTAATTTCAAGAATATCTGAAAGTAATGGTGGTTTGATAATGGTTGTTATTGAATTAGCTGTGTGGCTTGTAATTATTTTATTAAGTATATTATTAGTTATGGCTGTTAGGCAGATTCCTGTTCAGTATGCACGAAGAAATTCTGTGCCTGGATCACAATCATCGGGAATGTCCAAACGACAGTATATACCTCTTAAACTTAACGCATCAGGAGTTATGCCAATTATCTTTGCTCAAGCTTTAATGTTTGCACCTGCAACCATTGGAAGTGTTTTCGGTACATCTTCAATTGGTCAGTGGCTTCAAGCAAGTTTCTCTGATATTTTTGGACTGTGGTACAATATTTTATTTGGATTGTTAGTAGTAATTTTCACTTTCTTTTACACTGCTATAACTGTTCCTACTAATAAGATGTCAGATGATTTAAAAAGAAGTGGTGGTTTTGTTCCGGGGATTAGACCTGGTAATGAAACATCAGAATACCTAGATTCAGTTATGTCACAAATAACTTTTCCTGGGTCTTTATACTTAGCAATAATTGCAGTTTTTCCAGCTATAGTTGTTCAATTAATTGGAATGCAGCAAGGTTGGGCTCTCTTTTTTGGAGGTACCTCACTATTAATTATGGTAGGTGTAGCTATAGATACAATACAACAAGTAAATGCATATTTACTTAATAATCATTATGATGGTCTAATGAAGTCGGGTTCAATGAGAAGTAAACCAACAATATAGATGGCAAAGCAGAAATCAATAGAGCAAGAAGGTAAGATTATTGAAGCACTCTCTAATGCTATGTTTAGAGTTGAGCTAGAGAATGGACATGTTGTTACAGCTCATATATCTGGTAAGATGAGACTTCATTATATAAAACTTTTACCTGGTGATAAAGTTAAATTAGAAATGAGTCCCTATGATTTATCAAAAGCAAGAATAACATTTAGAATGTAAAACAAATTAAAATGAAAGTTAAAGCATCAATTAAAAAAAGAAGTAGTGAATGTAAAATTGTCCGTAGGAAAGGACGTTTATATGTCATTAACAAAAAGAATCCAAGGTTTAAACAAAGACAAGGTTAATTATGGCAAGAATTTCAGGAATTGATATACCAAAAGAAAAAAGAGGAGCGATTTCTCTTACATACATTTATGGTATTGGTAGAAGCTTAGCAATTACAATATTAGATAATGCAAAGGTAGACCCTAATAAAAAAGTTGCAGATTGGGATGACAAAGACATAGCTAGTGTTAGGGATGTAGTTGGAAGTCTTACAATTGAAGGTGAGTTAAGATCGGAAACTCAATTGAACATTAAAAGATTAATGGATATTGGAAGTTATAGAGGTATAAGACATAGAACAGGTCTTCCTTTAAGAGGTCAGAGAACAAAAAATAATTCTAGAACCAGAAAAGGTAAAAGAAAAACTGTAGCTAACAAGAAAAAAGCGACTAAGTAATTATGGCAAAATCAACTAATAAAAAAAGAAAAGTAATTGTAGACTCAGTAGGTGAAGCTCATATTAATGCTTCATTTAATAATATAATTATATCATTAACAAATTTAAAAGGTGAAGTGATTTCATGGTCTTCTGCTGGAAAAATGGGTTTTAGGGGTTCTAAAAAGAATACTCCCTTTGCTGCTCAGACAGCTGCTGAAGATTGTGCAAAAGTTGCTCACGATGCAGGTCTAAGAAGAATTAAAGTTCTTGTAAAAGGACCAGGGAATGGGAGAGAATCAGCGATAAGAACACTTCATAACAATGGTTTAGAAGTTTCAGAGATTATTGATGTAACTCCTGTGCCTCACAATGGATGTAGACCACCTAAAAGAAGAAGAGTTTAATTAATTATAATATAAATGGCAAGATATACAGGACCAAAAACAAAGATTTCTAGAAAGTTCGGTGAACCTCTTTTTGGTGAAGACCGTACTTTAGAGAAAAAAAATTATCCTCCAGGACAACATGGTAACGCCAAGAGAAGAGGGAAAAAATCTGAATATGCTATTCAATTAATGGAAAAACAGAAAGCCAAGTATACTTATGGTATTCTTGAAAAACAGTTTAAAAACATTTATGATAAAGCTAATAGAGGGAAAGGTATTACAGGTGAATTATTACTTCAACTTTGTGAATCTAGGCTGGATAATGTTGTATATAGAATGGGTATTTCAAAAACAAGAGATGGAGCAAGACAGTTAGTTACTCACAAACACGTTACTGTTAATGGTTCTATTGTTAATATTCCATCATATACTCTCAAACCAGGTGATATGGTTTCAATTAGAGAAAAATCAAAATCATTAAAGGCTATTGAGAGCTCTCTTATTGAAAACAGCTCTGAATATGATTGGATCAAGTTTAACAGAGAGAGACTTGAAGGAGAGTTTGTTACAATTCCAGAAAGAGAACAGATTCCAGAGAACATTAAAGAACAATTAATCGTTGAATTATACTCAAAATAAAAAATATGGCAATTTTAAACTTTCAAAAACCAGATAAAGTAATCATGATAGATTCTACGGAATCTCATGGTAAA
>CABWZL010000006.1 GCA_902509805.1 uncultured Bacteroidota bacterium | reverse complement strand
GATCCACACCCAAAATTCTTACCAGCAACTAATATTTTACCTTTATAATCATGATTATTTAGAGGAAATGAGTAAATAGCTGTGCCATCAGAATTATATCTCCAATCTCTAAATAGATTATCTCCAAAGTCTTTTCTTTCAGTCGCTTTTAGAAATCTTGCTGGGATTATTTGATCTGTGTCAACATTATCTATGTTCAATGGGACTCCAGTACTTTTTAGTATTTCAAATTTATCGTAAGCCATATTAAATAATTTCTCTTGGGTCTGTAATTTTTCCTGTTATGGCAGTAGCTGCAGCAACTAGAGGGCTAGCTAGAAGAGTTCTGGCACCAGGACCTTGTCTGCCCTCAAAATTTCTATTAGTTGTGCTGACTGCGTATTTTCCCTTAGGAATTTTGTCATCATTCATTGCTAAACAAGCAGAACATCCTGGTTCTCTTAATTTAAAACCAGAATCAGTTAAAATATCTAATAAACCCTCATCTTTTATACTTTTAAGTACTTTATGAGAGCCTGGTACAAGCCAAGCATCTACACTATCAGATTTTCTTTTACCCTTAATTAAACTTGCAAAAACTCTAAAATCTTCAATTCTTCCATTTGTACAGCTTCCTAAAAACACATAATCAATTTTTTTACCAATCATCTGATCCCCTTCATTAAAATCCATGTAGTCTAGAGCTTTTTTGTAAGAAGTTTTTGAATCTGAAGTCTCTGAAGAAGGAATAGATTTAGAAATAGGTATTGCCATTCCGGGATTAGTACCATAAGTAATCATAGACTCAATATCTTTTCCCTTAAAATTATATTCTTTATCAAAAACAGCTCCTTCATCAGTCTTTAATGAGGACCAATAATTTAGAGCCTTTTCCCATTCTTGTTTTTTAGGAGCATATTCTTTGCCTTTTATATATTCATATGTCTTATTATCTGGAGCAATCATTCCACCTCTAGCTCCCATTTCTATACTTAAATTACAAACAGTCATTCTTCCTTCCATACTCATTTCTTTGAAAACTTTACCAGAGTATTCAACAAAATAACCAGTAGCTCCTGAAGAAGATAATTTTGATATTATAAATAAAGCAACATCTTTGGGTGTTACGAAGTCATTAAGTTCCCCATCCACATTAATTCTCATTTTTTTTGGTTTTTGTTGCATTATAGATTGACAAGCTAGAACCATTTCTACTTCTGATGTGCCAATCCCAAATGCAATTGCACCAAATGCCCCATGTGTAGAAGTGTGAGAATCACCACAAACAATTGTAAGTCCAGGCTGAGTAATTCCATTTTCAGGACCAATGACATGAACAATACCATTTTTTTTATGTCCTAATCCCCAAAAGTCTATACCATGATCATTACAGTTATTCTCTAGCGTCTTTACCTGTAATGCAGATAATTCGTCTTTAATTGGTAAATGTTGATTTAGTGTAGGGGTATTGTGATCAGCAGTTGCAAATGTTCTTTCAGGATACATTACCTTAAGTCCTCTGTTTTTTAGCCCTACAAATGCAACAGGACTAGTAACTTCATGAATAAAATGCCTGTCAATAAATAAAACGTCAGGACCATCTTCAATTCTCTCAATTACATGAGAGTCCCATACTTTGTCAAAAAGTGTATTAGCCATATTTAATATTTTGATTTTTTAGCATAATCGGAAAATCAGATTCAGTTACTTCTTTCTTTTTATCAGCTACAATTAAAAACTCATTATATACTTCATCAAGCTCTTTCTTGCTCAAGTTTACTCCAAACTCCTTCATTCTAAATGCTAATGCAGCTCTTCCGCTTCTGGCAGTCAAAACTATGGAAGATTTATCAACTCCAACATCATAAGGATCAATTATTTCATAAGTTTCTCTTTTTTTAATTACTCCATCCTGATGAATTCCCGAGCTGTGAGCAAAAGCATTAGAACCAACAATTGCTTTGTTTGGCTGAACGGGCATTCCCATTAAGTCAGAAACTTTTTGACTTGTATCATTGAGAAGTTTTGAGTTAATGTTAGTGTAAAGACCTAGATCAGAATGTTGTTTTAATATCATAACAACTTCTTCCAGTGATGTGTTACCTGCTCTTTCTCCTATACCATTAATGGTACATTCAATTTGTCTAGCCCCATTAATTACACCGTAAATAGAATTTGCTGTAGCAAGCCCCAAGTCATTGTGACAATGACAAGAAATGGTAACATTTTCAATACCATTAACATTATTAATTAGAAATTTTATTTTATCACCATACTCTTCAGGCAAACAATAGCCTGTTGTATCAGGAATGTTTAAAACTGTAGCTCCTGACTTTATAACTTCTTCACATACTTTAGCAAGAAACTCATTATCAGTTCTACCAGCATCCTCAGCATAAAATTCAATATCATGAACATATTTTTTAGCATGAGAAACCGATTTTTTAGCCAACTCAATAATAGATTCCTTGTTAGAATTAAATTTATGTTTAATATGAATCTCAGATGTTCCTATTCCAGTATGAATCCTTGGTTTTTTTGCATCTTTTAATGATTCAGCTGCAACATCAATATCTCTTTCATTTGCTCTGCTAAGAGCACAGACTGATGCATTTTTGACAATTTTTGAAATCTCTACAACTGATTTAAAATCTCCTGGACTTGAGATTGGGAATCCAGCTTCTATAATATCTGCTCCAAGAATATCAATTCTTTCAGCTAGTATTAATTTACTTTTAGTATCAAGTTTACAACCAGGTACTTGTTCTCCATCTCTTAGGGTGGTGTCAAATATTTGGACTTGATTTTTCATTATTGTCTAAATTATTACTTATATGGTGATACTTAAAAAAAAGTATATTAATTTTACAATACCCGATATGTATATTATTGTCATAAACACTTGTAAATAAACATATTAATAATAAAATTTATACAATGACTAATGAGTTAAAAGATAATCTATTTGTTTTAATTAAATCTCTTACTAAATCAGAGAAGAGACAATTTAAACTTTATGTAGGTAGAATGGAATCAAATGAAGATTCGAAGTTTTTAAAATTATTTAATCAGCTTGATAAAATGAATATTTATAAAGAAGATCTTATAATTCAAAAAAAGTTTGTTTCTAAAGTTCAACTTTCAAATTTAAAAGCCCATCTATATAAGCAGATTCTAATTAGTTTAAGATTGAATCCACAAAACAAAAATGTAAAACTACATATTAGGAGTCAAATTGATTTTGCTACAATTTTATATCAAAAAGGTTTATATAAACAAAGTTTAAAAATATTAGATAAAGCAAAATCATTTGCATTAAAATATGATGAAAACACATCTGCATATGAAATTGTTGAGTTTGAAAAATTAATTGAATCTCTATATGTAACAAGGAGCTTAAGTAATAGAACAAACGAGCTTGTTTCTCAGACAAATCATTTAAAGGAACAAAATGATATAAACAGTAGTCTATCAAATATCTCCCTTCAGCTTTATGAAAAACTTATTAAGGCAGGTTATGCTAAAAGTGATATTGAATCCAATGAAATTCAAAATTTTTTCAGTCAAAAAATTCAAAATTTTAAAGTTGAATCACTAGGGTTTCGTGAGAAACTTATTTATTTCCAAATATGGGTTTGGTATAGCTTATTGGTCCAAGATTTTCTTTCAAGCTATAAGTATGCTTCAAAGTGGATAGATACATTTAATAAAAATCCTGAGATGATTAAAATTCATCCTGTTTTTTATCTTAAAGGTTATAATTTTTTATTGGAGGCTTTAGCTTTAATTAAACATCCCACAGAATTTAAAAATCGTTTAAGTGATTTAATTAATTCTGTTGAAAGCAGCTCATTTCCAATAAATCAAAATTTAAATGCTTTAATTTTTTTGTACAAGTATAATAATCTATTTAATCTTCATGTTCTAGAAGGCAGTTTTAGAGATTCAATTAAGATTGTTCCTGAGGTATTAGATGGTATAGAAACTAATAAAAATTTTATTGATCATCATCATATAATGCTTCTCTATTATAAAATTGCTTGTATGTACTTTACAGTTGATGATTTTGATAATTGTATAAAATATCTGAGTAAGATTATGAAAAACAAAAACATCAAAATGAGGGAAGATCTTCAGTGTTTTACAAGAGTCCTTAATCTTATTGCTCATTGGGAGGCTGGAATAGATTTTAATCTTGATAAAATTATTAAGGATACATATAATTATCTTGACAAAATGAATGATTTACATGAGGTTCAAAAAACAATTTTAAAATATTTAAAAGGTTTAGAGAATATCTATCCAGGAGAAATAAAGGGATTCTTAAGAAATCTTTATAATGAGCTTAAAGTATATGAAAATGATCCATATGAAAAAAGAGCTTTCCTATATTTAGATATAATTTCATGGCTTGAAAGTAAAATTAGTAGTAAGCCAGTTCAAGATATTATTAAGGAAAAATCACTAATTATAAACAGGAAAGTTAAGTAGACCATAAACCTGTTGCAGGTGGATTGGCTGTAATTTTAATTTTTTCCTTTGAAACAGGGTGAATAAATTCTATTTCTCGTGAATGCAAGTATATACCACCATCTTTATTTGATCTTTTAGATCCATATTTTAAATCGCCTAGAATAGGATAGCCTATATCAGAAAAATTACATCTAATTTGATGATGTCTTCCTGTTATAAGTTCTACTTGAACTTTACAGTATTTTTCAAGAGTTTGAATTTTTTTATATGTTAAAGACCCAAATTTTGACTTATCCTTTTCGGTAGTTGAAAAAAAGGATTTATTTTTTTTACTGTTTTTTGTGAACCACCCTTCAAGTTTACCTTCTTTAGATTCAAACTTATTAGAAATTATTAGCCAATATATTTTTCTAATCTCTCTATTCTTTAATATTTCATTCATTCTTGATAGAGCCTTACTTGTTTTTGCAAAGATTACAATTCCTGATGTCGGTCTATCTATTCTATTTACAAGACCAAGAAACACATTGCCTTTCTTGTCATATTTATTCTTTATATATTTCCTTATAATTTCTAGTAATGGAATATCACCAGTTTTATCACCTTGAACAAGAAGGCCGCAGGGCTTATTTACAATAATCAAATGATTGTCTTCAAATAATATATTTGAATCTAGAAATGTCAATTTAATATTGTTCTTCTTTATTAGGAAAGCTACCGCTTTTAATATCAGAAGAATATTTTTTTACTGCCTCACTAACTAGAGAATCTAGGTCAAGGTATCTTCTTAAAAATCTAGGACTAAAATCTTTATTCATGCCAAGCATATCATGAGACACAAGTACCTGTCCATCAACGTCTGAACCTGCACCAATTCCAATTATAGGTAGTTTTAGATTTGATGCTACTTTTTTGGCTAATACATTTGGTATTTTTTCAAGTACTATAGAGAAACATCCAATTTTTTGTAACATTTTAGAGTCATCTATTAGTGTATTAGCTTCATCATCATCCTTAGCTCTTACTGTATATGTTCCAAATTTATATATAGATTGAGGAGTTAATCCTAAATGACCCATAACAGGGATTCCAGCCTGAATTATTCGTTCAATAGATTCTTTAGCTAAATGACCTCCTTCAAGTTTTACGGCATGTGCTCCTGATTCTTTCATTATTCTAATAGCAGACTTTAGTGCCTCTTTTGAGTCAGCTTGATATGTTCCAAATGGAAGATCTACTACTACTAAAGCTCTTTTTACAGCTCTTACAACAGAACTAGCATGATAGATCATTTGGTCTAAAGTTATGGGTAATGTTGTTTCATGTCCTGCCATTACATTAGAAGCAGAATCCCCAACTAGAATTACATCTATACCAGCTTCATCAATTATTTTGGCAAAACTAAAATCATATGCAGTAAGCATTGAGATTTTCTCACCCTCATTCTTCATTTGTTCAAGCACCTTTACTGTAACTCTGCTTGTATTAGAATTGTTAGTCATCATTAATTTTTAACAAAAATAGTGTAAATAAATTTATAATAATATGACATAATGTCACTTAAATTAAATTGGCATAATGGTTGTCATTATTAAGTAAAAATAAATTATGAGTAAAATTATTGGAATAGATTTAGGAACAACTAATTCATGTGTATCTGTTATGGAGGGTAGTGAACCAGTTGTTATTCCTAATGCTGAAGGAAAAAGAACTACACCATCTGTAATTGCTTTTGTTGAGGATGGGGAGATCAAAGTAGGAGATCCTGCTAAAAGACAGGCCGTTACTAATCCTGAAAAAACAATTGCTTCCGTAAAAAGATTTATGGGTAATAAGTATACTGAGTCATCAAATGATGTAAAAACTGTTGCTTACAAAGTTGTTAAGGGTGATAATGATACGCCTAGAGTAGATATTGATGGAAGATTATATTCACCACAAGAGTTATCTGCCATGGTGCTTCAGAAAATGAAAAAAACTGCAGAAGATTATCTTGGTCAAACTGTAACAGAAGCTGTAGTTACTGTCCCCGCATATTTTAATGATTCTCAGAGACAAGCCACCAAGGAGGCATGTGAAATTTCAGGATTGAAAGTTCAAAGGATAATAAATGAACCTACTGCTGCTGCTTTAGCATATGGAATGGATAAAGGGGGGACAGATAAAAAGATAGCTGTTTATGATCTTGGAGGAGGTACATTTGATATATCAATTTTGGAATTGGGTGATGGAGTTTTTGAGGTATTATCAACAAATGGAGACACTCACTTAGGTGGGGATGATTTTGATCAAGTAATTATAGACTTTTTAGCAGAAGAATTTAAAAATAATGAACAAATTGATTTAAGAGAAGATTCTATGGCTCTTCAAAGATTAAAAGAAGCTGCTGAAAAAGCTAAAATAGAACTCTCTTCGTCAGCTCAGACTGAGATTAATTTACCATATGTAACGGCCACTTCTTCTGGCCCTAAGCATCTTGTAACTACTTTGACAAGAGCTAAGTTTGAACAATTATCCGATACACTTGTCAAAAGATCTATGGAGCCTGTTAAAAAAGCACTCAAAGATGCTGGTCTAACTAAAAAAGACATTGATGAAGTAATTTTAGTTGGAGGATCAACGAGAATCCCTATTATTCAAAATGAAGTTGAAGCATTATTTGGAAAAAAACCATCTAAAGGGGTTAATCCTGACGAAGTTGTTGCTGTTGGAGCTGCAATTCAAGGTGGGGTTCTTTCTGGAGATGTAGAGGATGTTCTTCTTCTTGATGTAACACCCTTATCATTAGGTATCGAAACTATGGGTAATGTTATGACTAAGCTTATAGAGTCAAACACGACTATTCCATCAAAAAAATCTCAAGTTTTTTCTACTGCCGCAGATAATCAACCTTCTGTAGAAATTCATGTTTTACAAGGAGAGAGACCAATGGCAAAAGATAATAAAACAATTGGAAGATTCCATTTAGATGGTATTCCTCCAGCTCAAAGAGGTACCCCTCAAATTGAGGTTACATTTGATATTGATGCAAATGGAATCATTAATGTAAGTGCATTAGATAAAGCAACTAATAAATCACAAGATATTAGGATTGAAGCTTCTTCTGGTCTAACTGAGGAAGAAATTGAAAAAATGAAAAAAGAAGCAGAAGCTAATGCTGATGCTGATCAAAAAGCAAAAGAAGAAGTTGATAAACTAAATAGTGCTGACCAGATGATATTTCAAACTGAAAAACAACTTAAAGATTTTGGAGATAAATTATCTGATGACAAAAAGAAACCAATTGAATCAGCATTAGAAGATTTAAAAAAAGCTCATGAATCTAAAGATCTTGAGAAGATTGATGAGACTTTAAATACAATTAATGAAGCATGGAAAAATGCTTCAGAAGAAATGTATAAAGCCCAAGCTGAAGGTGAAGCCAAACCAGAAGGTGCTGAACAAACTACTTCTGATAATGATTCTAAAGGTGACGATGTTCAGGATGTTGACTTTGAAGAAGTAAAAGAAGAGTAAATGTTTAATAAAAACTTCAAGGAATCTATCCTTAATGAAGCTAATGATCGTTGTAAAGGAACTTTAGTCTCAACCCTTGGAATCATATTTACGGATGTTGGCGAACACTTTTTAGAGGCAAAAATGAAAGTAACTCCAAATCTTCATCAGCCAGCTGGTGTTCTTCATGGAGGAGCTACAGCTGCTCTAGCTGAAACTGTAGGAAGTTCAGCTGCCGCAATTTTTTCAATGAAAAAAAATCAAATGCTTAGGGGAGTTGAACTGTCTATTAATCATGTCAGAGGAATAAGTGAAGGCTATGTCTATGCAAGGGCTGTCCCTGTTCATATGGGAAGGACGATGCAGTTATGGAAAATAACTATTATTGATGAAGATAATAGAGATATTTCTTTTGCAAAGCTTACTACACTTACTATTGATAAATAATTCATAAAAAAATTTTTATTTAAGAAACTCAGGATGTAAATTTGAGCATTCTAAAAAAAAATATATGAAAAGTGTTATTATTTGTGATATGGAGGGTTTAATTACAAACCTTAACGACGGAGCTGTTAATATGTTTGGTCATAACTCTAAAGATCTTGTTGGTATTAAAAGAGTATCAATCTTTTCTCCAGGTGAAATTGTTTTACAAAATGTATTAGGTTGGTTAAAAGATGCCAATGAAACCGGTGAACATGTAACCAAAACAAATTTTGTAAGAAAGGATGGATCTACCTTCAATGCAAAAATTAGTATTACACCAAATTTTGGTGATGGAAAAAATAATCCGCAGACTGGTTATTGTGGTATAACCGAGGAAATCAAAGAGGATGTAAATATTAAAATTAACTGGGGTACAAAAATTATAAAAGGAGTTGCAATAACTAGAGTCGGTTTTGCATCGGCATCATTATTTCCTGTTTTTGCTATTGGATGTTATTATGCAGGAATTGGAGATAGTTTGTTTAGCCCTATGTCTTTGACATTAACAACTTTCGGTATACTTTTCTTTCATTTATTCTCTAACCTATATAACGACTATTTTGATGTTACTCATGGAACTGATGAAGCTAATACTGAGTATTTTAATGCTGGTATGAATTCTTCTATGCTCAAAGGTGCTCAATTATCAGGTGGAAGTAGGGCAGTTGAACTCGGATTAATAACACTTAATGGAACTAAGAGTCTAGCTAATATTATGTTTGTTCTAGGTCTTCTTACAGCTGCAGGAATTTTATTCACTAGTTATATAAATACTGGATCAACAATTAATGCTTATCATTCATCTATAATTGCATTAATAGGTGTTTTAATTGGATATTTTTACACAGCTAAACCGATTAGACTTTCTTCTAGGTATGGTCTTGGAGAAGTTTCAATATTTTTAGCTTTTGGACCTTTACTCACACTAGGTACAGGTTATGCAATTTCAATGGAGACTATCATCCCTTATTCAAATGAATTTTACAATCTATTACTTTTAGGAGTTCCAATAGGTATTTTAACTACGAACATTTTATTTATCAATCAATTTCCAGATTATACTTCTGATAAGAAAGTTGGTAAAAACCATTTAGTAGTTCTACTTGGAAAAAAAGCTTCAAGATGGGTTTATGCATTAAATTTAGCTTTAGCAGTAGGTTCATTGTATTTTATTTCTGAAAATATAATAAATGATACACAAGCCATGTTATTCATGTACTTACTTATTCCTATAACAATGTTCTATTCTTTCTATTTGATTTCAGGATTATTTAAATATTATAAAAGTAGAGATCTTATTAAATACAATATTCACACGATATATTTTCACATGATCTTTTCATTTATTTATATGATAATTTTAGCTAACTTTCAATAATGTTTTTATTTGATAAATCATATAGATTAAAGAATTTTGGATACTATATACTAGGTTCTTTTATTCTCATTTTTTTCAGTTTTATTGGACAGCTTCCAATGATACCATTCTTACCAACTGAGTTACCAAGTCCAGATGCTAACCCTATGGATCTTTTTAAATCTATACCCTCAAATCTTAGACTTTTTCTTTTACTGCTAAGTTTTGTAGCAGTTGTTCCTGGTATTTGGTTAGTTGTAAAGAAACTTCATGATCTTCCTCTAATGTCAATTTTATCAAGTAGAAAAAAAATTGATCTTGAAAGAGTTATGTATTCATTTATGCTATGGGGTTCTATAGTTTCTGCATTTGTTTTCATAGAGTATTCTTTAAGTCCTGAAAACTATGAAATAAACTTTAAGCTTAAGGAATTTTTAATTTTAGCTGTAATAGCAATTTTATTTATACCAATTCAAACGAGTGTAGAAGAAGTCGTATTTAGAGGTTATTTAATGCAAGGTTTTGGCCATTGGTTAAACAGTAGATTTATGGCTTTATTTCTTACTTCAATTGTTTTTGGCTCTCTCCATCTAGCTAACCCTGAAATAACAGCGCTTGGTTATGAATTTATTTTTCTTTACATATCTGTTGGATTTTTACTAGGTATAATGACTTTAATGGATGACGGTCTTGAACTTGCTATAGGATTCCATGCAGCTAATAATTTAATCGCTGCTCTTCTTGTAACAGCCGATTGGACTGTTTTCCAAACTGAATCTATTTTGATCAATATTGCTGAACCTAGCCTTGGAATAACTGACTGGATTGCTCCTCTTATTATATACCCTATTATTCTTGCAGTTTTTGCTAGAAAATATTCATGGAGTAATTGGAAAGAGAAACTGTTTTCAAAAGTTAGATAACATCAATTCCATCTTTATATCACTTCTTTTATAAGGAGCTTTTCCTTTTGATTTTATTTCTTTAAATCCAAATTTATTATACAAATGGATTGAATTTTCAAGGACCTTGTTAGAATATAATATTACTGAATTATATTTTTTCTTTTTTGCGAATTCTATAGAAAAACTGAGAAGTTGATGACCAATACCTTTACCTCTTAGGTTTTTTTTAACTGCCATTTTATTTAACTCATACACTCCTTTTTCTCTAGTAATTAAAGCCATTGTTCCTACAACTTCTGAATTATAAATAGCAAAAAATATGTAGCCACCTTTATTGATTATCTCTTGTTTACAATTTTTGAGAACAATTTCATCATACTCTTCAACATAGAAATATTCATTTAGCCAATCATAATTGAGTTCATAGAAATAATTTGAATATTTATCGTGGAATGGAACTATTTCAACCTTCATTATTTGTCATTCTTTCTGGATTGACATACTTATTAAATTCATCTTCTGTTAAATAACCAAGCTTAATAGTTGCTTCTTTAAGTGTACTCTCTTCGATATAAGCTTTATTGGCTATTTCAGCAGCTTTGTAGTATCCTATTTTTGAATTTAATGCAGTTACTAGCATTAAAGAGTCATTTAAGAATTTTTGAATTTTTTTATTGTTTGGTTTTATACCCTCAATACAGTTTTCAGTAAAACTTAGTGAAGCATCACCTAATATTTTTGATGATTCAATAATATTAAAAGCAAAAAGAGGTTTAAAAACATTTAATTCAAAATGACCATTAGCTCCGGCAAAACTCACTGCTACATCATTTCCAATAATTTGAGCACAAACCATTGAAATTGCTTCACATTGCGTTGGATTAACTTTTCCAGGCATAATAGAGCTTCCTGGCTCATTAGTTGGAAGTATTAATTCACCTAATCCTGATCTAGGACCAGATCCCATCAATCTAATGTCATTTGATATTTTATAAACTGACGCTGCAACAGTCTTTAGAGCACCATGCATCTCGACTATACAATCATGTGATGCAATACCTTCAAATTTGTTTAAAGATTCTTTAAAGGACATTTCTGAGTTTTTAGAAATATATTCAACAATTTTTGATGAGTACCCTTTTGGTGTATTTAATCCAGTACCAACTGCAGTTCCTCCAATAGGAAGTTCACTTAAATGATCTAAAGCATTCTCAATTGTTTTAATTCCATGATCAACTTGTGAAACATAACCAGAGAACTCCTGACCAAGAGTAATTGGAGTTGCATCCATTAAATGTGTTCTTCCAATTTTAACAATTTTATTAAATTCTTTAGATTTTTTATTTAAACTATTTTTTAATTTTCTAAGATTTACAAGAGTATTCTCTGTAATTATTTTCATTGCAGCAATATTAATAGCTGTTGGAAATGTATCATTTGAAGACTGAGATAGATTAACATCATCGTTTGGTGATAATATTTTATCAGATTCACCCAGTTTCTTACCTTCTAATAAATGAGCTCTATTAGAAATAACCTCATTTATATTCATATTTGTTTGCGTACCTGATCCAGTTTGCCATATAACTAAAGGAAACTGATCATTATGTTTATTTTCAAGTATTTCATCACAAACTTTTTGTATTAGATGTGATTTATTTTTTGATAATACTCCAAGATCTTCATTTGTTTGTGCTGCAGATTTTTTGAGTATTGCATATGCATGGATAATTTCAATAGGCATTGAAGATAAGTTGCCTATTTTAAAATTCTTCCTTGATCTTTCTGTTTGAGCTCCCCATAATGAGTCTTTGGGGACTTTAACTTCTCCTAATGTATCTTTTTCGATTCTATAGTTCATGGCCTTTGTAATTTACTTAAAAAAAATTACTTTTGTTAAGCAATTACAAATATATGGAGTTTCAACAATACCTCGGATTTTTAGCATTTTTAGCAATTTTCACTATGGGCTTTTGGCTTATGATTTTCTTAGCACTTGTTGCACCATATTGGGCTTCTTCTTATGTCTTTCAGAAACTTAAAAAATTTATAACTAGAAAATTGAAATCTTAGTTGAAGATAGGTCCTTCATCACCACCACCTTCACTAAAGTCTTGTTGATTATTTCTAGCTCTTTGCTTTCTTTTAGATTTATTTTCACTTATTCTATATGAAAAAGTTAGTATTAAAGATGGTTCTCTCCACTGACCTTCAGATTCAGATCTAAATGTGTCTCTGGTAGTTATTGATCTCCACTTCCCTGTGTTAAACAAGTCGGAATATCTAAGTGATATATTTCCTTTTTTATTAAGAATGCTTTTTTGAATAGCTGCAGTTGTGAATCCAAATGCTTTACTTTTAGAAAATGCATTTTCACTAGGACCTCTTAAAAATCCAAAGAATTGTAGGCTGTAATCTTTTGGAAGTCTAATAAACCCATTAAATCTTGCACTCCAATTTGTATCATCAGAATCAAAATTTTGATTTTCATAGCTACCTCTTATTTTTGTAGAATTTAAGGTAAAACTACCATTAATTCTTACTGCTCTAGAAGGTGTATATGTAATGCTTAACTCAGATCCAAACCTTTTGTTTGTAGATAAATTTATGGGATAGTATTCAAGAACTGGAACCTGGAGTACAGGATTATTTGAACCACTATCTACTATCAAGTCAACTAAATCTCCTGTTTCTTGTTGAATTCTTTCAACGTTTCCATCAGATTGTCTGTAAAATAATGCTGTATTAATTGTAACTTTTTTAAATCTTTTTAAATAATCTACTTCGTAGGCAGATGTGAATGTTGGATCTAAAAATGGATTACCTCTTCTGTAAGATGTAATTGAATTTCTTCTAGGAAATGGGTTTATATCCCAACCTCTTGGTCTCCTTATCCTTTTACTGTATCCTAAAGTTAGAGATTCTACATCTGAAATTTCATATGCTAAATTAACAGTTGGAAATAAGTCTGAATATTTCTTTATCTCAAACTGATTTGTAGTTCTTTGATCTATTTCTTGTTTAGATGCCTCATACCTGAGGCCTAATAAAATAGAAAAAGAGTTAATTTTTTTACCAAATTGAGTGTATAAAGAATTTATATTTTCAGTGTACTTGAAAATATTAGATAAACCTCGATCTGATTGGTAAGTTCCGTTATTAAGGAATGAAACATCAAAATCAGTTTCTCTTTCTAGAAATCTACCTCTATATCCAAATTCAAATTCAGTATTTTCATCAATAGGGTAGACATAGTCTACTTGAGCCAAAAGTCTATTCTGAAAATCAATATTAGTGGTTCTTTCAAATGAAGATTCTGAAACAAATGGTATTGTGGAGTAATCTTCAATTTTATCAATTGAGTTTTCGTCATTCTCTTCATAAGATACTTTGGCACTTAATGTGTGACCATCTTTATCAAAATCTTTATAAAAATCTAATGAATACTCATAGGATTCTTCTAATTCTTCATCGTTAGCTACTCTTTCATTTGATGATACAATGTCGATATTAGTTATATCGTTAACAATGTTTTTTGAGTAACTTAATTCATCACCTTTTCTATAGAATCCGCTTAGAGCTAAGGATGTATTATCATCAAAGTAATATTCAACTCCTAAATTAAGGAATGTATTTTTTCTATTTCTGTTACTGTTTGTGTTATTATCAATTTTAAGATTGTTGTTGAAGTATTCAGTATTTCCTATAAAGCTTCCACTGTTATCAGAATCCTTAATTGAAGTCGTACTAAAGAAATTTATTTTATTATTCCTTAAGTTGAATGTTCCTGAAGCACCAGTATTTTTTGGTTCACCAACATTCAAATTTACATTACCATTAAAACCTAAAAGATCCTGTTTTTTAAGTATAATATTGAGAATTCCTGCGGTTCCTTCTGCTGAATATCTAGCAGACGGAGAGGTAACTACTTCAACTTTTTCAATTGATTCTGAGGGAATAGATCTCAACCCTTGAGGGCCAGATAAGCCAACTAGTCCAGAGGGTTTGCCATTTATTAATATCTTAACGTTGTTATTTCCTCTTAGTGATATATTTCCATCAAAATCTACATCAATAGAAGGGATATTAGCTAAAACATCTGAGACGTTTCCACCTCTTACTGTAATATCTTGACCTACGTTGTATATTTTTTTATCTAATCTAATTTCAACTTGAGTTCTTTCTGCTCTCACTTCGACTTCATCAAGCATAGAAACATCAATATTCAAAGCAATATTTCCAATATCAGTATTTTCTACAACTCTTAAGTTTTCATCTACATATGATACAAACGATATGTAGTCAATTTTTATATTGTACATTCCTGGATTTACATCCACTGAGAACTTTCCGTTTTCATCCGTTATTCCACCAAAAATTTTATCTGGAATTCTTTTGTGCTCTAATGATATAGTGGCATACTCAAGTGGTTCAGAGGTTTCAGAATCAGTCACAATTCCTGAAACATTGAAAATCATTTTAGCAAAATTTGCACGTTGCTCGGCAGTATATTCTTGCGAAGATGTGTAGGAACTAAAAGTTAATAATAGAAATAAGTAGATTTTATTCATTTATTTATAGTTTGGTTGGGCAAATATATTTTTAATTAATTGAAAGAAAACACAAGGATTTGTTAAAAAATCTAATCATTTTTCTTAGATTTTTTTCTCCTTTTTTTAATCATTCTTTTTTGATCTTCTGTTAAAGATTCACGAAATTTACTTCTAATAGAATCAATTCTTACTTCAAATTTTTTAAGCATATTTTTTTGATTGTTATTCAATGAATAAAGAATTTTTATACGAACATCTTTTCGACTAATTGAGCTGTCTTCAATTATTTTTTTTTGAGATTCAGAAAGTGATTTTCTTATTACTTCATGATGTCTTTTCCATAATATTGTTTCTCTCTTTAGTAAAGCTTTTTGAAAAGATGAAAAAGACTCAGTTAAATCTGATGAATAACCTCTATCATATCCAATTCTATGTTTTTCTTGTCCAATAGTAATATTAGATGAAAAAAATATTAAAATTAACAATAAAGAATACTTATTTTTTGAAATCATTATTTGTTTGACCTTTAAAAAAGACAAAAGTTTATTTAGGTATGTACATTTCATTTACTGCTATTTTATCAGTTAGATAATCAAGGATATATTCTTCAGTTATTTCCTCATCTAAAATAATAGTAGAAATAATAGGTGACTTAGAACTAAATTTCTTGGATTCAGTATTTAAACTTGAAAAATTTAAATACAATATAGATGTTATAAAAATTGCAGCAATTAACAATTGAAAGGTAGATCTAGAGTTATATTCAAATTTTTTAGTTCCATAATTAACATTAGTTGCTAAAATTTGATCTTTAGACTTTTGAAAATAATTTTTAGGTGTTTTGAAACCTAGTTTTTTATAATGCTGATTCATTTATTTCGTTTTTAATTTTTTTCTCAACTAAATAGTATGTTGATTTAACTGTGTTTATGTTTATTCTAGTAATTTTAGATATTTCACCAAATTTAAGTTCATCAAAATACTTCATATTAAAAATATTTCTTTGTTTTAAAGTTAATTCAGATAATATTTGATGAAACTTAATAGATAAATCTTCTGCATCAAAATAAATATCTGCATGCAATTTTCTAGAGTAGTTGTCGTCACTTGAATCTAATTCAACTTTTTTAATCTTAGATTCACTTTTTAAGAACCTAATGGATTCATTGTAAGCAATTCTATAAATCCAGGTTGATAGTTTACTCTTTTCTTTAAAGTTATCTATTCCCTTAAATATCCTTACATATGTTTCTTGAAGAACATCATTTGTAGAATCATGTGATAATATCATTTTTCTTATCATCCAATAAGTTTTCTCATGATATAAATCTACCAGAAGTTTAAAACCTTCGTTCTTTGAATCGGAATTCTTTAAAAGTTTAAGTAAGGCATCTTCTTTCAATCTATACTTTTTAATTAGACCTAAAAAATAAGATAAAGTTGAGGTAGAAGAGGGGGGGTTATTTTAATGACTTAACAATTGCCTCAAATGCAACGGGATTATTCATAGCTAAGTCAGCTAAAACCTTTCTGTTAAGAGAAATATTATTTGACTTAAGTTTGAACATAAACTCATTATAAGATAAACCATGTTGATGAGCACCAGCATTAATTCTCATTACCCACAATGATCTAAAGTTTCTTTTTTTTGTTTTTCTATCTCTATAAGCATATTGAAGGGCTTTTTCAACAGCATTTTTAGCTACTGTCCAAACATTTTTTCTTCTACCAAAGTACCCTTTAGCTTGTTTAATTATTTTTTTTCTTCTTGCTCTTGAAGCAACGGAATTTACTGATCTTGGCATAGCTAATAATTTATTTTAATCTTAATTGTCTTTTAATACTGTTTTCATCACTTTCATGAACTAGTCCAAAGTGAGTTAACCTTAATTTTCTCTTTTTTGATTTTTTTGTCAAAATATGATTCTTAAAGGCGTGTTTTCTTTTAATTTTACCTGATCCAGTAACTTTAAATCTTTTCTTAGCACTGGATTTTGTTTTCATTTTAGGCATAGTTCCTGTTTTTAATTCTTTTTTGGTTGTATAAACATTATCATTCTTTTACCTTCTAGCTGTGGCATCTGCTCAACAGTTCCAATATCTTCTAGGTCTTGTGCTAATCTAAGTAACAAAATTTGACCTTGTTCTTTGAAAATTATCGATCTTCCTTTAAAAAATACAAATGCTTTTAATTTAGCACCCTCATTTAAAAATTTCTCTGCATGTTTCTTTTTAAATTGATAATCATGTTCATCAGTTTGAGGTCCAAATCTAATTTCTTTTACAACAATTTTTGTTGCTTTTGATTTTAAAGCTTTGTCTCTTTTTTTCTGCTCGTATAAGAACTTCTTATATTCTAAAATTTTACATACAGGAGGAGAAGCTTTTGGAGATATTTCAACTAAATCTAACTCAAGATTCCTTGCTATTCTCAAGGCCTCATTTGTTGAGTAGACTCCTACATCAACATTATCACCTACAAGCCTAACTTCATGAGCGGTTATCTTTGCGTTGATTTTATGAGGATCTTCTTTTATTACTCTGCTGAATCTCCTATTCGATCTTCTTCTTCTTATTGCTATAACAACTATTTTTTAATTAATATTAAATTTTGGGATACAATCAGAAATTTCTTTTTTGATTATATCAATAAATTTTTCAATTTTCATCTCACCTAGGTCATCACCATGATGTCTTCTTATGGAAATTGTGTTGTTTTTAACTTCATTTTCTCCAACAACTATCATAAAAGGAATCTTTTTAATCTCAGATTCTCTTATTTTTTTTCCAACAGTCTCATTTCTATCATCTAAGTGCGCGCGAATTTCGTCATTTTCTAAGATATTTAAAACTTTTTTACCATAATTTTTATAGTTCTCACTAACAATTAAGATTTCTACTTGCGTTGTTGCAAGCCACAAAGGGAATACTCCACCTGTATGCTCAAGTAGAATAGCTACAAATCTTTCCATACTTCCGAAAGGAGCTCTGTGAATCATTACTGGTCTTAAATCTTCATTATTACTTCCCTTGTAGGTAAGATCAAACCTTTCAGGAAGATTGTAATCAACCTGTATAGTACCTAATTGCCAACTTCTTCCAAGAGCATCTTTTACCATAAAGTCTAGTTTAGGGCCATAAAATGCTGCTTCTCCATATTCAACATTAAATTCTAATTCTTTTTCCTTTGCAGAGTTTAAAATAGCTTGTTCAGAAATTTCCCAATTTTTATCTGAACCAATATATTTCTCGGGATTATTTGGATCTCTAAGAGAAACTTGAGCAGAAAAATTATCAAACCCAAGTGATTTAAATACATATAGCACAAGATCGATTGTATTTTTAAATTCTGAATCTACTTGTTCAGGAGTACAAAAAATATGTGCATCATCAACAGTGAAGCCTCTAACTCTGCTTAATCCATGAAGTTCACCACTTTGTTCGTATCTATAAACGGTGCCAAATTCAGCAAGCCTTAGAGGGAGATCTCTGTAGCTTTGAGGTTTAGCATTATATATTTCACAGTGATGAGGACAATTCATAGGTCTTAAAATGAAAGTCTCACTATCATTTGGAGTAAATATAGGTTGAAAACTATCTGCTCCATATTTTTCATAATGACCAGATGTTTCATATAATTCTTTTGAACCTATATGTGAAGACATTACCTTTTTATATCCAGCTCTTCTTTGTGCATCCTCAAGAAAACCTTGTAAAAGATCTCTTAGCTCAGTTCCATTAGGTAGCCAAAGAGGTAGTCCATTTCCAACTTTACTTGAAAAAGTAAATAATTCAAGTTCTTTACCAATTTTTCTATGATCCCTTTCCTTAGCCTTCTCAACTAATTCAAGATATTCAGTAAGTAGTTTTTGTTTTGGAAATGTAATTCCATAAATTCTTGTTAACTGATTATTTTTCTCATCACCTCTCCAATATGCTCCTGCTATATTTAGTAATTTTACAGCTTTAACTATTCCTGTTGACGGAATATGTCCTCCTTTACATAAATCAGTGAAATCAGAATGATCACAAAATGTTATTGTTCCATCTTCTAATCCCTCAATTAATTCAATTTTATATTCATTATTTTCATTTTTATAAAATTCTAGAGCATCAGTCTTCGGGATAGACTTCAACTTAAATTTATTATCCTCTCTTGCAAATTCAAGAAATTTGGCTTCAATCTTTTGAAAATCTTTTTCAGAAATACTTTCACCAGCAAAGTCAACATCATAATAAAAACCATTTTCAATTGAGGGTCCAATTGTTAGTTTTGATTTTGGATAGAAGAACTTTATCGTTTGAGCAAGTATATGAGCTGAAGAATGCCAGAATGCTTGTTTTCCCTCGTTATCATCCCAAGTATAAAACTTTATACTACCATCAAGATGAATCTCCGATTCTAGTTCATAGGTTTCTTCATTAAATGAGGCAGATAAGACTTTTCTAGCCAATCCTTCACTGATGCTTTTAGCTACATCAATTACTTTAGTTCCTTTTTCAAACTTTTTAACTGAACTATCTGGAAAAATTATACTTATCATATCTTAGTTTAAATCAAAAATAATTTAATTTAATTTATTCTTAGGTCCTAGTGTCCCATTTAATATATTCATTATTCCTTTATAGCCGTAATAAACAGCTAAAACAAGTAGAATAGATCCTATAATTAATACAAAGATAAATAAAGGGTGATCCTGGTTATTAAATGCTTGCGATACAGTTACAGGTGCAATAAAGCAAAGAGAAATCCCTATAAAAACTTGAATAAATCCTTTTCTTAAGTATTTATTCATTTGAATAATTATCAATTGCTGATCTTATACTTTTATGTTTAATTATTAGTTCATCAGCTTTTTTAGCATCAACATCTAATTCTTCCATAATTATTTTTCTTGCTCTTTTATTTAGTTTAGCATTTGTCATCTGCATATCAATCATTTTATTACCTCTAACATGACCATCAAGAATCATTGATATAGTTGAAATCATATTTAAGATAAGTTTTTGAGCAGTGCCAGCTTTAAGCCTAGAGCTTCCAGTTAAAAATTCAGGGCCAACAATTACCTCCACTTTATAATCTGCATATTCAGATAATGGTGAATTTTCATTACAAACAATACATCCTGTTGAGATATTATTTTTTTGGCATTCTTTTAATCCTCCAATTACATATGGAGTTGTTCCAGACGCAGCTATACCTATTACAAAATCATTAGTATTAATTTTATGTTCAGATAAGTCCTTCCATGCTTGGTCTAAATCATCTTCAGCTATTTCTATAGAACTGTAAAGAGCAGGAATTCCTCCAGCTACTAAGCCAACAACTTTTTCAGGAGGTGTGCCAAATGTTGGTGGACATTCTGAAGCATCCAGAACACCAAGCCTTCCGCTGGTTCCAGCACCAATGTAAAATAACCTTCCTCCCTTTTTAATTTTTAGTTCAATTTGCTTTATTAATTCACTAACCTTGGGAAGAACTCTATTCACGGCTTTAAGTGCGTTATTGTCTTCTTCGTGCATTGCAGCAACAAGCTCAGAAATAGACTTTTTTTCTAAATCTGAATGATATGAGTCTTGTTCTGTAACTTTAATAAACTTCACTATACTTATATATTAAGTTTTTTATTAAGATTTAATTTTAATTCATCCAAGAATTGCTGAGTCGTTAAGAAATTTGAGTCAACAAGATCATCTCTAAAAACAAGTAGCGCAAGATCTTTAGTCATTTTACCATCTTCGACAGTTTCAATACAAACTTCTTCAAGAGTTTTACAGAAATTGATAAGATCTTGATTATCATCAAGTTTACCTCTATGCATAAGTCCTCGAGTCCATGCAAAAATAGATGCTATTGGGTTAGTAGATGTTTGTTCACCTTTTTGATGCCTTCTAAAATGTCTAGTAACAGTTCCATGAGCAGCTTCTGCTTCAAGAGTTTTTCCATCTGGAGTTACTAAAGTTGAAGTCATTAATCCAAGAGAACCAAATCCTTGAGCCACAATATCTGACTGAACATCTCCATCATAGTTCTTACAAGCCCAAACAAAGCCACCTTTCCATTTAATAGCAGCTGCTACCATATCATCAATCAATCTATGTTCGTATGTTATGTTCTCCTTTTCAAATTTATCTTTGAATTCATTTTCAAAAACTTCTTGAAAAATATCTTTAAATCTTCCATCATATGCTTTAAGTATGGTATTTTTTGTTGAAAGATAAAGAGGCCATCTTTTAGTAACAGCCATATTCATACATGATCTTGCAAATCCATAAATTGAAGAATCAATATTATACATTGACATTGCTATACCATCTTCTTCAAAATTATAAACTTCCCATGTCTTAGCTTCACTACCATCTTGTGGTGTGAATTTCATTTCAAGTTTTCCAGGACCATGAGTTGTAACATCAGTTGCTCTATATTGATCCCCAAAAGCATGTCTTCCAATACAAATTGGTCTTGACCATCCCTGAACATATCTTGGAATAGATCTACAAATAATAGGCTCTCTAAATACCGTTCCGCCAACAATGTTTCTAATAGTTCCGTTAGGGGACTTATACATTCTGTTTAGTGAAAATTCATCAACTCTTTGTTCATCAGGAGTTATTGTAGCACATTTAATACCAACATTATATTTTTTGATAGCATTTGCTGCATCAACTGTTATTTGGTCATCAGTCTTGTCTCTAGACTCAATGCCTAAATCATAATAGACTACATCCAAGTCGATGTAATCTAGAATTAATTTCTCTTTTATAAACTTCCAGATAATTCTAGCCATTTCATCACCATCAATTTCTACTATGGGATTGGCTACTTTAATTTTTGACATAAGGTTTATACTTCTTTAATCCTAGCTTTCTTTCCTCTAAGTTCTCTGAAGTAATAAATTCTGGATTGTCTCACTTTTCCTTTCTTATTAACTTCAATTTTCTTTAAACCAGGCATGTTAATTGGGAAAATTCTTTCAACTCCAACAGTTCCAGACATTTTTCTTATAGTAAAAGTCTTAGATTGTCCTCTTCCTTTAACTTGAATGACAACTCCTTTGAATGACTGAGGTCTAACTTTATCACCTTCTCTAATTTCAATGGTAACAGTTAATGTGTCACCAGCTGAAAATGAAGGAAAATCATTTTTATTGATAAGTTTCTCTTGAACTAAATTTACTAAAGAATCCATTGAAATTTTTTTTATTTTGTTTGATTAATTTCAAACACGGGCAAAAATAAACCTTTTTTATTCATTATCAAAAAGATTTGGCCTAAGTAATCTAGTTCTTTCTAAAGATTTCTCATCATTCCACTTTTGAATTTCTTTATCATTACCCGATAAAAGAACCTTTGGAACGCTTAGGCCTTTATAAACTTCAGGTCTAGTATAAATTGGGGGGGATATAAGATCATCTTGAAAAGTGTCGGAAAGTGCTGAAGATTCATCACCAATAATACCAGGTAAAAGTCTAATTATTGAATCACATAACACGGCAGCAGGTAACTCACCTCCTGAAACTACATAATCACCAACTGAAATTTCCTTAGTTACTAGGAATTCTCGAACTCTATGATCAATACCTTTGTAGTGCCCACAGATAATTATAATGTTATTTAAAGTTGAAAAATAATTTGATTTTTTTTGATTTAATAATTCACCATCAGGTGTAAGATAAATTATCTCATCATAAACAGTATCTTTTTTTAAATATTCAATACACTTGTCTATAGGTTCTATTTTTATCAACATACCTGGAAATCCTCCGTATGGATAATCATCTACTTTTCTTGAATTATCTGCATAATCCCTAAGATTATGTGTCCTCACTAGAACTTTGTTGGAGTCAATAGCTTTTTTAATTATTGAAAAAGAATTAAGATTTTCAAATACCTCAGGAAATAATGTTAGTACATCTATTCTCATTAGTTAGTACTCTTTTTTAATATTACAATTGCAGTTTTTGATTTATTATCTCTTACGTATTTAACTTCTACTTTGTCACCTGGCCTTTTAGAGGATAAATATCCAGATAAATCTGAAAATCGATTTATTTTAAAACCATCAATTGATTTAATTATATCACCTCTCTTAAGTCCAGCTGAATCTGCCCCAAAGCCAACCTCTATTTCATCAATATAAAACCCCTCTGTTTCACTAATATTTAATTGCTTTGAATATGGAGAATTTAAAGCTACACCTCTTACTCCTAGTAGACCTTTTTGAACATCTCCATATTCTAATAAATCTTCAAATATTTTTCTAACAATATTGCTTGGTACTGCAAATGAATATCCAACGTATCCTCCAGTCATTGATTGAATAAGTGTGTTGATTCCTATTAACTCTCCTTCAATATTAACTAGAGCTCCACCACTATTTCCAAAGTTTACAGCTGCATCAGTTTGAATGAATGATTGATTTTTTTGATCATATTCATTTAAATCTCTTGATTTAGAACTTATAATTCCCGCTGTAACTGTTGAATTTAAGTTGTAAGGATTTCCAACTGCAAGAACCCATTCACCAATAAGTGTCGAATCTGAGTCACCAAAAAACATATAATCTAAACT
This sequence comes from uncultured Bacteroidota bacterium, assembly GCA_902509805.1. Next base: position 20,244 of record CABWZL010000006.1, on the reverse strand, counting down.
TTTTTCTGAATCAATTTTTAAAACGGCAATATCATAAATTTCATCAAAACCAATAATTACGGCTTCATATTCTTTGTTGTCGTTTGTTCTTACTATTACCTCACTTGAATTTTCAATTACGTGATAGTTGGTAACGATATAACCATCAGGTGATATAATTACTCCAGAGCCTGTACCAACTTTTTTTCTAGAATCATCACCATAAAAAAATTGCAAAGCCCAACTATCACTGTCTTCAACTATACTTGTGTTTTTAACGTGCACAACAGCATCAATTGATTTACTGGCAGCAAAAGTTAAGTCTGGAATAGATGAGGTGGAAGTTATACTTCTTTGATTGGAGATATTATTAAGTGAATATTGAGGTATAAAATCATTTTCAAATGTTACCTCATAATTATTATCGTTAGTTACAACTAGATTGTTAAAAATGAAAAAAGTTATAATAGAGCATACAACAGAAATAATAAGAATTTTAATGTTTGATTTCATTTTTTTAAAGTAAAAATAACATATTAAATTTTTAATATTTATATTTTAACTATTGTTTAACTTGAGTATTATGACTTTAAAGCTTAGAGCCCTTGAACCATATGATTTAGAGATGGTTTATGATATAGAAAATGATAAATCATTATGGGTATATTCAAATACTACTTCTCCTTTTTCTAGACATACTCTTAAGAAATTTATAGAAAATTCTCACCTGGATATTATTGAGCATAAACAATTAAGATTAGTAATAGCAGATGATGATAACTCTTATGGATTCATAGATTTATATGACTATGACTTTATAAATAGAAGAGTAGGGTTAGGAATAATTATATTTAAAAAATATAGATCTAAAGGTATAGGGCTAATTTCGTTACAACTAACTGAAGATTATTTACTTGAACATGTACCTATTCATCAAGTATATGCAAATATCTCATCTACAAATAAAGAAAGTATCTCGCTTTTTGAAAAAAGTGATTTTGTTAACGTAGGTTTGAAAAAAGATTGGATATTTTACAATAACCAATTTAATGATGAGTTATTATTTCAAAAAATTCTAAATAAATGAAAGTTTTAAAAATAATCATACCAGTTATAATTCTTTTTTCATTTTTAGCTTTTGAGTATTATAATAGGTTTTATAAGGAAAACACAAGTTTTGATGAAGAGACTATATTTATATATGTTGTAGAAGGGGATAGTATAGCTTTTTCAGATTCAATTTCAAAATATATTAAAAATGAAAAAACTTTCTATAAAGCTGCACAAAGACTTGATTATTTAGACAATAAAAAAACTGGAAGATTCAAAATATCTAAAGGTATTGGAAATAAAGAATTGATAACTTCATTAAAATTTGCAAACACTCCTTTAACAGTAACATTTAATAATCAAGAAAGAGTTGAAAATCTAGCAGGGAGACTCGCTAATCAGATTTATGCTGATAGCTTATCATTAATCCGTGCTTTTACTGATGAAAAATTTTTAAAAGAGAATGGACTTAATAAAGAAAATATTTTATCAATATTTATTCCTAACACATATGAGGTCTATTGGAATGTTGAACCTAACCAACTTAGAGATAAAATGTTGTCTGAGTATCAAAAATTTTGGAATGATAATAGAATTCAAAAGGCGGAAAAAATTGGCTTATCAAAACTTGAAGTAATTACTCTTGCATCAATTGTCCAAAAAGAAAGTGTAAAGATTGATGAACGTCCAACCATTGCGGGTGTCTACATAAATAGGCTAAATAAGAGAATGAGACTTCAAGCAGACCCTACAGTTATTTATTCAATTAAAGACTATTATAAAAATTTTGATACAATTGTTAGAAGAGTTTTATATAGAGACTTAAGACTGAAATCAAGATACAATACTTATCGAATTAATGGTCTTCCCCCAGGTCCTATTGCAATGCCCGATATATCAGCTATAGATGCAGTGCTTAATTATAAGAAACATAATTATATTTTTTTTGTAGCCGATCCTTACAACAGAGGATATCATTTATTTGCAAGAAACTTATCTGAACATAATCGAAATAAAAAAGTGTACACTCGTTGGCTTAATAGCAGAGGTATATATAGGTAGTTTAGTTTGAAAGTTTTTGATTCAAATCTTCTACGTACTTTCTGAATTGTTTATCAGTAAAGCTGAGATTATCAACAGTTTTACATGCATGTAGTACAGTTGCATGATCTCTTCTTCCAATTTGTGTTCCTATACTTGCTAATGAAGCTTTAGTGAACTTTTTAGCAAAGTACATAGCGATTTGTCTAGCTTGAACTATATGTCTTTTTCTAGTTTTAGATTGCAGAGTTTGAATATCCATTTGGAAGTAATCAGATACAACTTTTTGAATATAATCTATAGATACTTCTCTTCTGTTGTTCTTGACAAATTTATTAATAACCTCTTTAGCTAAGTCTACAGTTATTTCGGCTTTATTAAAGGATGACTGAGCTATTAATGAAATGATTGCACCTTCTAGCTCTCTTACATTAGAATTAATATTCTTTGCTACAAATTCAATTACATCATCTTGTATTTCAACACCATCTCTATATAGTTTGTTTTTTAGAATTGAAACTCTAGTTTCAAAATTAGGATTTTGAAGCTCTGCTGATAATCCCCACTTAAATCTAGACAATAATCTTTGTTCTATGTCTTGCATGTCAATTGGTGCTTTATCTGAAGTTAAAATAACTTGTTTTCCATTTTGATGCAAATGATTAAAAATATGAAAGAATACATCTTGAGTTCCAGACTTACCTGAAAGAAATTGAACATCATCAACAATTAAAACATCGATTACTTGATAAAAATGAATAAAATCATTTCTGGTATTTTTTTTGACTGAATCAACATACTGTTGAGTAAATTTTTCTGCAGATATATATAATACTGTTTTATCTGGATACTTTTGTTTAATATCAACTCCAATAGCATGAGCTAAGTGAGTTTTACCTAGTCCAACTCCTCCATAAACAAGAAGAGGGTTAAATGATGTACCTCCTGGTTTTGTTGAAACAGCAATTCCTGCAGATCTAGCAAGCCTGTTTGAATCACCCTCTAAGAAATTTTCAAAAGTATAATTTGGATTTAATTGAGATTCAATTTGAAGATTTCTAATACCCGGAATTACAAATGGGTTTTTTAGCTCAGAAGCAAATGTGCTAAATGGAGATTCAATAGACTGTGATTTAATACTAGAACTTGAAGAGCTAGGAATTTTCTCAGTAAATGGCATTTTATTACCAAAAGTATTTTCCATCTTAATTATGTAAACAAGTCTAGCATCAGATCCAAGTTCTTTTGTAAGAGCCATACGTAATATTTTAACGTAGTGTTCTTCAAGCCATTCATAGAAGAATTTACTAGGAACTTGAATACTCAAAACATCATTAGTAAGCTTAACTGGGATTATGGGTTCAAACCATGTTTTAAATGCCTGAGGTTGGATATTATCCTTAATAAAGGATAAACAATTGTTCCATACTGCAGAAGGTGTTTGACTCATTTTTTTTTAGCTAGATATTAATTGAATATATTTATGAAATGTTGTTTTTGGTTGAATACAAATATTAGTTAAAAAAAGTGAAAAAAAAACATCATTTACTATTGATTATTAATTTTTTTTTAGTTAAAATCAAGTAAGATAATATTGTAGGAAAATATTAAGTTTCCTTCATAAAACATATTAAATGAACTATACATCAGATAAAATTAAAGTCAGATATAACGAAACGGACCAAATGGGGATTGTTCATCATAGTAATTATTTAAAATTTTTTGAATTAGCAAGAATAGAATGGCTTGAAAAACTAAATATGCCTTATGAAGAAATTGAAAGTAATAATATTATTTTACCAGTAGTTAAATGTGAGTTGAAATTCATAAAACCATTAATTTTTGGTGATATTTTTTTTATTAAAGTTTTTTGTTCAAAAAAACCAACTTCCATAATTGAGTTTACTTATGAAATTTTTAACGATAATAATGAAATAACTACAGAAGGTAAAACATCTCTTGCATTTGTTGATACTCTGACAAGAAAACCACTTAGATGCCCCAAGGTAATCAGTAAACTTTTTGATTAACTATCTCTCTAGAATATATAGGTAATCATTACCAATTTTAGTTTCTTTAAAATCAGTTAAATCAATTTCAGGGCTTACGATACCATTTTCAAGATTTTCAATCCCTTTGAATACTCTTATTGAATCCCATAAATCATTATTGAGAAAATTTTTAATTGTTTTAGTCCCACCTTCAACTATTACTGATTGAATCTTCATTTCAAATAAAACATTTAAAATATTTTCCATTTTATCAAAATTGGTTATCCTTACATTCTTACTAATTACATTATTCTCCTTTTTTGATAATACTATGGTCTTCGAATCTTTTGAAAATATATTAGAGTTGATAGGAATTCTTGAGTTTGGATCTAAAACAATTCTAATGGGATTTTTTCCTTTTACTAACCTAGTAGTAAGCTTAGGGTTGTCATCTATTATAGTTTGAACACCAACTAAAATTGAATCTTCTTCTTTTCTCCAAGTATGAGATAATTTTAGTGATTCATCTCCGGAAATCTTAAAAACCTCTCTTTGATTTTTTATTGGACTTATAAAACCATCCTTTGATTCTGCCCATTTTAAAATTATGTATGGTCTTTTAAGTTTATGGTATGCTAAAAATCTTTTATTTAAATAATCACATTCATCGAGTAAAACTCCATACTTCACATTACAGCCATTAGACTTAAGTTTTTCAATACCTCCTCCTTCAACCATGCTATTAGGATCCCTTGAGCCGATAATTACATTTTGAATTTTATGTTTAATAATTAGATCAGTGCATGGTGGTGTTTTTCCAAAGTGATTACATGGCTCCAGATTAACATAAAGTGTAGACTCTACAAGAAGATTTTTATTATCAACACTATTTATCGCATTTACTTCAGCATGTTTATCACCATATATTTTATGAGAACCTTCTCCTATAATTTTATTTTCATGAACTATTACACAACCAACTAATGGGTTAGGATAGGTATTACCTGTTTCTTTTGATGCAATTTCAATACACCTTTTCATATATTTTATATTATACTCCATGATCACTAATAAAATTAGAATTGTAAATTTAAGGCAAAAAGCTTAACTATGTTGATAAGACCTATCAATGAATCTGATAACAAACCCCTATCAGTTATACTTAGAGAAGTATTAATTGAAATGCAAATTCCAAAAAAAGGCTCTGCATATGAAGATCCTGAGTTAGATAATATGTTTTTGACTTATCAATTACCCAAGTCAAAATACTTTGTAGTAGAGGAGAGAGGTATGGTGTTAGGTGGTGCAGGAATAAGCCCTTTAAAAGAAGGTGATGAAAATATTTGTGAACTTCAAAAAATGTATTTTCATAAATCTCTTAGGGGAAGAGGAATAGGTGATCAAATGATACAAATTTGTATAGGTTTTGCTATTGAGGCTGGTTTTAAAAAATGCTATATAGAAACAATGCCTAACATGCTTAAAGCTCAAAAACTATATTTAAAAAAGGGATTTAAATATATAGATAGCCCTCTTGGAAACACAGGTCATAATGCTTGTCCTGTGTGGTTAATAAAAAATATATGATGACAATTATTGAATTACGAAATATTTACAGAGAGAGACTCAATCTTTCAATCAATGAATGTGATTTTATTTATAAAATAATTTTAAAAGAATTATGTGGGATAGATCCAATTAAAATTGCTTTAGATCCTTTATGTCTAATTAATCAAGATTCAAAAAAAAAAATATTAAAAAGCTTAGACCAAATCTCCAAGAATTACCCTATTGACTATATAATTAATAAAAAAAATTTTTATGGATATGATTATTATGTAAATGAAGATGTACTAATTCCTAGACCAGAGACAGAAGAGTTGGTTCAATGGGTCCTTGAGGATAACTCAAATAATAATAAATCTAAAAAGCTTATTGATTTATGTTCTGGATCAGGTTGTATTGGAATCACAGTCTCTAAAGAGAATAGAAATATAGATGTCACATTATCAGATGTCTCAGAAAAAGCTTTAGAAATTTGTAATAAAAACAAAATTAAACTTAACACTTGTGTTAAAACAGTAAAACTTGATCTTAACTCAAATTTTATATTTCAAAATAAATTTGATATAATAGTCTCAAACCCACCTTACCTTAGTACAAATGAAGCAAACGAAATTGGAGAAAATGTTAAATTTGAACCCAAAATTGCATTATTTGCTCCAATTAACAACCCTCTTCATTTCTATAAGAAAATTATTGAGTTTGCATTAATTAATTTAAACAAAAAAGGCCAAATTTATCTGGAAATAAACCCAGTTTTTATTAGAGATTTAAAGCAATTATTATCAGATTTTAATCTAAATGATGTTACCTTTAGAGATGATTTTAGAGGTAAAAAAAGATTAGTTAAAGTATCGTTTTAATATGAGTAGAATTAAATCTAGAATTTTAGAATTAAGAAGTCTTATTAAAGAACATAATCATAATTATTATGATCTTGATAAAAATTTAATTTCTGATTTTGAATATGATAAATTAATTGATGAGTTGATTAGACTTGAAAATCAATATCCTGAATTCCACGATGAAAATTCACCTTCAAAAAGAGTAGGAGGTGGACTTTCAGAAAAGTTTGATTCAGAATCACATATTTTTCCAATGTTTTCTCTTGATAATACTTACTCAGATATTGAGCTTGAAGCCTGGTATAAAAGGATTATTAAAGTTATTGATATAAAGGATTTTGAGTTTTGTTGTGAATTAAAATATGATGGTGCTTCTGTAAACCTTTTATATGAAAATGGAAATCTAGTAAGGGGTCTTACAAGAGGAGATGGCTCCCAGGGTGATAATATTACTAATAATATTAAAACCATCAATTCAATTCCTCTTAAATTAAAAAGTAATTCCTTTCCAAATAAATTTGAAATTAGAGGTGAGATAATAATGCCTAAGACCTCTTTTAATTCACTCAATAAAAAACGAAAGCAAATGGGTCTTCCATTATTTATGAATCCCCGAAATACTGCTTCAGGGAGTATCAAGCTATTAGATTCGAAAGAAGTTGCCAGGCGACCATTAGAATGTTTTCTTTATTCTGTTGTTTCTGAAGATGAACTTATAAATAATCATTCTGAATTATTAAATACAGCCAGAGATATTGGGTTTAATATTCCATCTTATGAAAAGGTTGTTAGTGATCTAGATGGTGTTAAAGAATACATTCAATATTGGGATGAGAATAGGCATAATTTACCATTTGAAATTGATGGGGTAGTATTAAAGGTAAATAGTATTAAATATCAAAATATATTAGGCTTTACGTCTAAATTTCCAAGATGGGCAATTTCTTATAAATTTAAGGCTGAAAACTTAGCTACTAGATTAGAGTCAATTTCATTTAATGTTGGTAGGACCGGAGCTATTACTCCAGTTGCTAACCTCAAGCCTGTTTTGATTTCAGGATCTACTATTAAAAGAGCTTCGCTTCATAGTTATGATCAAATGATTAAGTTTAAACTAAGGTTAAATGATACTGTATTTGTTGAAAAAGGAGGAGAAATAATTCCTAAAATAACAGGAATTGACATTAAGAATCGTGGTCTTGAACAAGATGAAATAGTATTTCCTTTTAATTGTCCAGAGTGTGAAACAGAATTGATAAAACTAGAATCTGAAGCTAACTTTTTTTGTCCAAACAAGAATAATTGTAGACCTCAAGCAATTGGCAGAATTCAACATTTTGCTTCAAGAAAGGCAATGAACATTGATGGTTTGGGTGATGAAACAATAGCACTATTATATGATAAAGGTCACATAGTTGATGTTTCAGATATTTATAACTTAGACTATGAAGCCATATCAAATATTGAGGGTCACGCTAAAAAATCAATCGAAAATCTTAAAAAGGGAATTGAAGAATCTAAGTCGAAATCTTTTCAAAAAGTTTTATATGGCTTGGGGATTAGATATGTTGGAGAGTCTGCTTCTAAGACAATTTTGAAGCAAATCAAGTCTATAGATGAACTAATATCTTTAGATATAGAATCACTATCATCAATTGATGAAATTGGTGATAAAACAGCATCAAGTATTGTAGATTTTTTTAAAAATAATGAAAATTTGAGCATAATAAACAGACTGAAATTATCAGGTTTAAATTTCACTAAAGACAAACTAAGTCCAAATTCTTCAAACCTAGCAAACCTTATATTTGTTATATCTGGTGTTTTTGAAATACACAGTAGAGAAGAGTTGAAAAAAATAATTGAACAAAATGGAGGTAAGATTAGTTCTTCAATTAGCTCTAAGACTAATTATCTTGTTGCTGGAAAAAATGTTGGCCCTTCTAAATTCAACAAAGCAAATGAACTTGAAGTGTCAGTTATTAATGAAGTATCATTAATTGACTTAATTTCATAAACTTATATTAAATTTGCCAAAATACTCAAGACAAAATATGTACAGAATTTCTTTATTATTAATTATTCTTTTCATGTCTTCATGCAATGACTATCAGAAATTATTAAATAGTCCTGAGAATGAAGTTGATAAATATACTGCTGCAGAAGAATATTATGATAATGGAGAGTTTAGAAAAGCTAATGCTCTTTTTGAACAAATAATTCCATCCTATAGAGGTAAACCTCAAGGTGAAAGATTAGTTTACTTTTTTGCAAATTCTTTTTTTGAAACAAAAATTTACTACTCTGCTGCTATTCAATTTGAGAATTTCATTAAATCATATCCCAATAGCCAAAGAATTCAGGAAGCTTATTTTATGGAAGCCAAGTCATATTTTATGCTTTCACCACTTTATACTCTTGATCAAGATGATACATTTACAGGTATAGATAAACTACAAGTATTTATTAATAGATTCCCTAACAGTGAATATGTTGCTGAAGCTTTAGACTTAATGGAAGAGTTGCAAAATAAATTAGAGAAAAAAGAATTTGAGGTTTCTAAACAATATTTCACTATTAGAGACTTTAACTCTGCTATCAAATCATTAGATAATTTTATAGCAGATAATCCTGGAACAATTTTCAGAGAAGAAGCACTATATTATAGATGGCTATCTCAATATGAGATTGCAGTTAATAGTATAGAGGCTAGAATAATTGAGAGAGTTACTGAGCTAGAAAGATCGTTCAACAACTTTTTAAGATACTACCCTGATACAATTTTCATTGAAGATTTGTCAGATAAAATTAATATAGCAAAACAACTTTTATAAACAAACTAATGAATAAATACAGAAATACTAACGCTGCAAATACAACAAAAACTTACAATAAGCATGAGATCGAAGATCCTACTAATAATATTTATGAGGCAATCTCAATAATTGCTAAAAGGTCAAGTCAAATTAATTCTGAAATTAAAAAGGAACTTCATGATAAACTTGATGAATTTGCTACTCACAACGACAGCTTAGAAGAAATATTTGAAAACAAGGAACAAATTGAAGTTTCTAGGTTCTATGAAAAGCTTCCTAAACCATATGCAATTGCTGTTCAAGAATGGTTAGATGATAAAATTTACTTCAGAGATACTGATTCTGAAAGTGAGCAATAAACTTCTATAATATGAGTGTTTTAGCTCAGAAAAATATTTTAATAGGAGTTTCAGGAGGAATAGCTGCATACAAGATACCTTTGTTGATAAGGCAACTAACAAAGCTAAACTCTAATGTAAAAGTCGTAATGACTCCATCATCAAAAGAGTTTGTTACACCTTTAACTCTATCAACGGTATCTAAAAATGAAGTGTTTTCAGAATTTACTATCCAAAAGAATAATAATCCTTCTTGGAATAATCATGTCGAGCTTGCTGAGTGGGCTGATATTTTTATAATCGCTCCAGCAACATCAAATACAATTTCTTCAATGGCTAACGCTAGGTGTGATAATCTCCTTTTAGCTTGTTTCTTATCATCTAATTGTCCTGTCTTTGTTGCTCCTGCTATGGATCTTGAAATGTTTAAAAACAATCTAAATCAAGAAAACATAAAAAAGTTAAAAAATAATTGCACGGATGTTTTACCAGTAGGCACTGGATCTTTAGCAAGTGGTCTTGAGGGTGAGGGTAGGATGCTTGAGCCTAATGAAATAATTCATTATGTGGAAAATAGAATTAAGGACACACTTCCATTAAAAGATTTAAATTTTTTAATTACAGCTGGGCCAACTCACGAAAAAATTGATCCAGTTAGATATATTGGAAACAGCTCATCTGGTAAAATGGGATATAATCTTGCTCAAAAAGCTGTTGAACTTGGAGCTAATGTTACTTTAATTATTGGCCCTACAAATCTTGTTATGGATCTTAAAAATATTAAAACAATTAGGGTTGAAGACTCTCAAGAAATGTTTAATGAGACAATTACACTATTTGATGATTCAGATGTAGTAATCTGTTCTGCTGCTATATCTGATTTCAAACCTGTAGAAGTTCAACAAAATAAAATAAAAAAGGAAAAAGGTCTAGATTCAATTAAACTAGAACCTACTATTGATATATTAAAGAAATTAGGTAGTATTAAAACTTCACAATATGTGGTTGGATTTGCTCTTGAGACTGATAATATTATAAAGAATGCAAAAAATAAATTAAAATCAAAAAACCTAGATGCTATAGTCGTTAATAAAATTGATGATTTTAATCCAATTTCAAGTGACTATAATCAAATTGATTTTATAAATTCATCTTTAAAAATAACTTCATTTGACAAAAAATTAAAGTCTGATGTTTCAGTTGATATTTTAAACCAGATTATAAAAAATGTTAAAGACACTTAAAATTAATAATTATGCTTTAATAGATTCTATTGAAATTTCTTTCGATAGCGGTATGACATCTATTACAGGTGAAACAGGTGCTGGTAAATCAATAATTTTAGGAGGTCTTTCAATGGTTCTTGGTTCTAGAATTGATAATTCAAAAATCATAAATAAGAATAAAAAATGTTTTGTTGAAGCGGTATTTGATATTAAAGATCTAGATTCAATTGATTTTTTTGCCGATAATGACTTAGATTATGATGAAATTACAATAATAAGAAGGGAAGTTAATCAAAATGGTAAATCAAGAGCCTTTATTAATGATACCCCAGTCAAACTGGAACTTCTATCAAGTATAACAAATAAATTAATTGATGTTCATTCACAGTTTAATAATTTAAGTATACTAGATTCAAATTTTATCTTCTTAATTCTAGATTCCCTCTCTAATAATTTAGATGATTTTAAAATTTATTTAAATGAATTTAATTCGTTAAAATTAATTGAAAAAAAAATTGAAGAAAAGAGACTAATTAGAGAAAAATTAAATTCTGATTTTGACTATAATAAATTTCTGTATACCGAATTTCAGGATCTTGATCTTGAAAATTTAAATCTTGAAGATCTTCATAACAAAGTTAAAGAAGCTGACAATGTTGATCAAATAAAAGATATTTTATCTAAAATGAACAATGAATTTAATACTGATGAATTAGGCATATCAGATAAGTTATCTCAAATAGTTAAAAGTCTAAGTAAGGTTTCAAATTCATCAAATCGTCTTAATGAGTTAAGTCAGAATCTTAATTTAGTTAATGAAAATTTAAATCAAATTGTTAATGATTCTGAACTGATTCTTAATGATATTTCAAATTCTGATGAAAACATTGATAGTTTAAGAAATACTTTAGATAAGGTTTTTTCACTTCAAAATAAACATAAGGTTGATTCATTGGATGATTTGTTAACCCTTAAGCAAGGTTTAGCATCAAAAATATCAAGTCATGACAACATAGATGTTGAAATTGATCAGCTTGAAAAAAATCTTAAATTGATTAAAACCAGTCTACTATCAAAAGCAAATAAAATTCATGATAAAAGAAATTCTGTAATTCCAGAATTTCAAGTTTTAATGAATAAAAATTTATCAGAATTAGGAATGGATAAGTCAGACATTAAGATTGATTTTATCAAAAGTGAAACTATTCATAGAAATGGAATTAGCGATGGTAAATTTTTATTTAAATCAAATACTGGTTTACTATATAGTGAATTAAAAGATATAGCTTCAGGAGGAGAAATATCTAGAGTTATGCTTTCTATTAAATCTATTCTATCAAGCTTTACTAAATTATCTTCGATAATTTTTGATGAAATTGATACAGGTATATCAGGTGCTGTATCTTCCAAAGTTGCAGAGCTTATGAAACATATGTCAAAAAAAATGCAAGTAATAGTTATCACACATACTCCACAGGTGGCATCTAAGGGAGATTTTCACTATAAAGTTTTTAAAAGAGAAGATAATAACAAAATTATTACTGATGTAAAGTTACTTTCTGATAAAGAGAGAGTTAATGAGATAGCAGAAATGTTGTCAGGAGATAAATCAAACAAATCTGCTCATGAACTTGCAAGTGAATTATTGAATTAAACTATATTTACAATACAATGGAAAATAATATTTTAAAAGGTAAAAAGGGAATTATATTCGGTGCTTTAGATAATAGTTCTATTGCTTGGAAGACAGCTGAAAGTGTATTTAATGAAGGAGGTGAATTTGTTTTAACAAATGCTCCTGTTTCTATTAGAATGGGATCAATTAACGAATTGGCTGAAAAGACAAAATCAGAGGTAGTTCCAGCAGATGCAACTAGTCTTGAGGATCTTGAAAACTTGATTAATGTAGCAACAGAAAAATTTGGTAAGCTTGATTTTATTCTTCATTCTATTGGTATGTCAGTTAATGTTAGAAAAGGTAGGGAGTATACAGACTTAAATTACGACTGGCTAACTAAAGGTTGGGATGTTTCTGCTGTTTCTTTTCATAAATTAATGCAATGTCTTTTTAAATTGGATGCAATGAATCAATGGGGTAGTATAGTCGCACTTACCTATATTGCATCTCAACGAGCTTTCCCAAACTACAATGATATGGCTGACAATAAAGCTTATTTAGAGTCAATAGCCAGAAGTTTTGGATATATATTTGGTAAAGAAAAAAATGTTAGAGTTAATACAATTTCTCAGTCTCCAACTCTTACTACCGCAGGAAAAGGTGTTAAAGGACTTGATGATTTTCTTAATTATGCTCAATTAACTTCACCTCTTGGAAATGCAACTGCTGAAGATTGTGCAAATCTTACTGTGTCTTTATTTTCGGATTACACAAAAAGAGTGACACTACAAAATATATTTAATGATGGTGGATTTTCTAATGTTGGAGTTAGTCAAGAAATTATTGATAAATTAAATTCAAAATGAAAATCATTGGATTAACCGGAGGAATTGGGTCTGGAAAATCTACTGTTTTAGAACTTTTTAAAAATTTAGGAGTTAAAACATACAGTGCAGACAAGTCTGCAAAAAAATTGGTTAATACAGATCCTTATTTAATCAATTTGATAAAGACTTCTTTTGGAGATAATATCTATGATAATGGTCATTTAAACTCTAAAAAGTTATCCAAAATTGTTTTTGAAGACACAGAAAAATTGAAATTACTTAATTCAATCATTCATCCTGCAGTTGCAAGAGACTTTGAGTTTTTTTTAAATTCAAATAATGAAGATTATATAGTTAAAGAGGCTGCAATTATTTTTGAAACTAAATCTGAGAATAAATATGACAAAATTATTTTTATTCAAACACCTTTAGAAATTAGAATTGAAAGAGTTATTAATAGAGATAATCTTTCTAGAAAGGAAGTAATGAAAAGAATTAATAATCAACTAAATGAAAATTTAATTATTGATAAGTGTGATTATGTAATTAGCAATGTAAATAAGGAAGATCTAGAAGATAAAGTCTTAAAAATTCATCTTGATTTAAAAGCTTAGCTATATACATTAACATTTCATTAAGAAATTTTAATTTTAAAAATGAGAATTTTATATAAATGAATAAGAACCTATATACATACTTAGTTCTTTTAATGTCGTTTTCTTTGATTGGAATTATTCTAATGCAAGGTTACTGGATATATTCTGCATGGCAGACTAAAGAAGAAGAGTTTTCACTAGCTGTAAATAGAACTCTCAGGGAAGTTGTTGATGAAATTCAAAGTAGAGAGCTTAATGACTATGTGTTTACTTATCAATTGCTAATTGATTCTTTAGGAACTCCTGATGAATCAAACTTTACCGATGTTTTTTTATTTTTAGATGAAGACCAATCATCTAATCTTTCCACCTTTTTTGCTTATGGAATTCTTGAAGAAGATTATAATATAAATTTACCTGATAATCTTTCTAATAGGTATGGAGATGATGATCTAAAAGATTATAAAGCAGTAAAAACTACTATAGTTAACAAAAATATTTTTGATAGAAGGGAGAATAGATTAAATGCATCTATATCTAAACTTAAAAGTGTTGAAGATATAGATTTATTCAAGTTTGAGAAATATAAAGCTGCTTTTCAAGAATATGCTTCTTCCCTTCCTATACATAAAAGAACTACTTCGCGTGAGATTCAAATATTACTAAATCAAGGATTTAATGATAGAAATATTATTACCCCATATGAATTTGGTATTTATAGTAACGGTCTGTCCACTAAAGTTAAATCAAATAATTATCTAGAAGTTCAGTCAGGCCCAAAATATTCTATTCCATTTTTATATGATAGATCTGGTCCTGTGCCATATAATTTAATCGTTTCATTTCCAGAAAAGCAAGAATATGTTCTTTCCGGTATTATAGGAGTTGCTACACTGTCTTTTATGCTTACTCTAGTTATTGTAGTTATTTCAACTAGTGCACTCTATCAAATTATTCAGCAAAAAAAACTATCTGAAATTAAAAATGATTTTATTAACAACATATCTCATGAATTTAAAACACCTATTGCAACTATAAATTTAGCTCTTGATGCAATCACAAGTTCTAAAAACAATTTAAATGATAAGTTCATTTCTTATTTGGGAATGATTAGAGAAGAAAACTCTAGAATGTTATCTCAAGTTGAAAATATACTTAGGATATCTCAGTTAGAAAAGAGTTCTAATCCTTTTGACATGGAAGAAACTAATATTCATGAAGTGATTGAAGATGCGTTAGAACATGTGAAATTAATAGTTGAAAGTAAAAAAGGTTCAATTAAACTGTTTCTTAAAGCTGAAAATTATAACATTAAAGGAAACAGTAATCACCTAGAGAATATTATTATTAATATTCTAGATAATGCAGTAAAGTATTCTGAAGAACATCCACAGATAGTTATTTCCTCTATAAACTCAAACAAAGACATTATATTATGTGTTGAGGATAATGGAATCGGAATGGATAATAATACCCAAAAGATGATATTTGAAAAATTCTACAGAGAACAAAATGGAAATATTCATAATATTAAAGGACATGGTCTTGGATTGTCTTATGTTAAAAAAGTTATTGACTTTCATAATGGAAAAATTTCATTGGAAAGTAAAAAAGGTACAGGAACAAAGTTTTATATAACTCTTAAAAATATTTAATATGAAATCAAATAAAAAAATCTTACTAGTAGAAGATGATCCAAATTTTGGGAGAATCTTAAAAGATTATTTAACTATAAATAACTATGAAGTATCACTAGCTGTTAATGGTATAGAAGGATTTGAAAAATTTAATAGATCTGATTTTGATTTATGCATTCTTGATATAATGATGCCATTTAAGGATGGATTGACTCTTGCTAAAGAAATAAGAGAAGTAAATGAAATGATACCATTAATTTTTCTAACTGCAAAAAATTTAAAAGATGATGTTCTTAAAGGCTATAAAATAGGTGCAGATGATTATTTGACAAAACCTTTTGATTCAGAAATATTATTAGCTAAAATTAAATCTATTCTGAATAGAAAACCCAATGTAAACAAAGAAGAAACTGACACATTTGAGTTTGAATTTGGTGAGTTTAGTTTCAACTCAAAGCTTCGTATTTTAACTCACAAAGAGGGTAATTCTTTTAAGTTATCTCCAAAAGAAAACCAACTACTTAAAATGCTTGTTCTAAATTTTGACGACCTTCTCCCAAGAGACATTGCTTTGAATAAAATCTGGAGAGATGCAAATTATTTTACATCAAGAAGTATGGATGTTTATATTGCAAAACTTAGAAAATACCTCGACAATGACCCCTCATTAAAAATAATTAATGTTCACGGAGAAGGATTCCGATTAACTAAAGAGTAGTTTTTTAAAATTTTTTAATCCCCTCTTGGATGATATTTTTTTAAGACCTCTTCTAGATGATAGGTGTCTAGGTGTGTATAGATTTCAGTAGTAGTTATACTCTCATGTCCAAGAATTAACTGAATTGTTCTCAAATCTGCACCATTTTTAAGCAAATGAGTTGCAAATGAATGTCTTAATGTGTGTGGACTTATTTTCTTTTCTAAGATGACACTCTTTGAAGCATCACTTATGATTTTAAAAATCATTGACCTAGTTAGTCCTCTTCCATATTTATTAAGAAATAATAGATCTGAAAACTTTGAATCAATTTTTAATTTTTCTCTATGCTTTATATAAGTCTTAATTTCAGTAGAAGCAATTTGTCCTAATGGAACAAACCTTTCTTTATCTCCTTTTCCATTTACTTTAAGAATATTTTCTTTAAAAAAAATATTTGATAATTTTAAATTCACCAGCTCTGTTACTCGAATCCCTGTTCCATATAAAACTTCTATTATAGTTTTATTTCGCTGACCAAATACATGATTTATATCAATTGATTTTATTAATTGATTAACCTCATCTTCTGTTAAGACTTCAGGAAGTTTTTTTTCTAGTTTTGGAGCTTCAATATTTGAGACTGGAGATTCTTTTATATATCCCTCAAAAATTAAATAATTAAAAAAACTTTTTAATGCTGATATACTTCTTGCTTGACTTCTTGATTTTTTATCTGATAAATTTTTATATAAATAATTTTTTATAGTTTCAGCTTTACAGTTAAGTGGAGAATCATTTATTTGATTTGAATCTAAAAATTTTTTAAATAAATTTAAATCAAAATCATAGCTTTTAATGGAGTTATCACTTAATCCTCTTTCTAATTTCAAATAATTTTTAAAATTCTCAAAGCCTGAATCCCAATTCATTTTAATTTTTTAATTACTCTTTATGCGTTACCTTTATAATATATGAAAATAACGATAATTAATGGACCTAATTTAAATCTTCTAGGGACTAGAGAAACTGATATATATGGTAGTCAGAATTTTGAATCATATTTAAATTCACTTAAAGCTTCTTTTCCAAAAATTACAATTGATTATTTTCAATCAAATATTGAAGGCGAAATTATTAATTATATTCATGAATCTAAAGATTGTGATGGTATATTATTAAATGCTGCTGCATATACTCACACCTCTGTTGGAATTGCAGATGCTGTTAAATCAATTGACTGTAAAGTTATTGAGGTGCATATTTCAAATACTTATTCAAGAGAAGAGTTTAGACATAGCTCATTCTTGTCCCCTGTTGTAAATGGAATAATTATAGGTTTTGGTTTAGATAGTTACAGACTTGGACTCGAAAGCTTGATTAACTAAAGATGTATCACTTCATCATATGCGTCTGCTACAGCCTCCATTAAAGCTTCACTCATTGTAGGATGAGGGTGAACTGATTTTAAGATTTCTTTGCCTGTAGTTTCAAGTTTTCTACCTAAAACAGCTTCAGCAATCATATCAGTTACACCAGCTCCAATCATATGACAGCCAAGCCACTCTCCATATTTTTCATCAAAAATTACTTTAACAAATCCTTCTGAATGTCCTGAGGCTTGAGCTTTACCTGAGGCTGTAAATGGAAATTTACCAACTTTTATACTATAACCCTTTTCAATAGCTTTTTCTTCTGTTAAACCAACAGAGGCAACTTCAGGGGCACAATATGTACATCCTGGTATATTATCATAATCAATAGGCTCAACATCATGATTTGCAATTTTTTCAACACATAGAATTCCTTCAGCTGAGGCTACATGTGCAAGTGCTTGACCTGAGGTTACATCACCAATAGCATAGTATCCAGGAATATTAGTTTGATAATATTCATCAACAATTATTTTGTCTTTATCTACTGCGATACCAACTTCTTCTAATCCAATATTTTCAATATTACTTTTAACACCAACTGCAGAAAGTACAATATCTGCCTCGTGTTCAGAAATCTGACCTTTTGACTTAATCTGAACTTTAACACCTTTACCCTTTATATCTGATGAAATTACTTCAGAATTAGTTAAAATTTCAATTCCTGATTTTCTAAAGGTTTTATTTAATTGGCTTGAAACATCTTTATCCTCAACTGGTAAAACTCTATCCATGTATTCAACTACTTTAACTTCAGTTCCCATAGAATTATAGAAGTAAGCAAATTCAATACCTATAGCTCCAGATCCAACTATAATCATTTTTTTAGGTTGTTTCTGAAGTGTCATAGCTTCTCTGTATCCTATAATTTTTTTACCATCTTGAGGAATTGACTCAATAACTCTTGATCTACCTCCAGTAGCTATTATAATATTATCTGCTTCATAATTTTCGGTCTTTCCATCGTTTTCAACTGATATAATTTTATTTGGAAGAATTTTACCATATCCATTAATAACATCAATTTTGTTTTTTTTCATCAAGAAGTTGACACCCTTGCTCATCCCGTCAGCTACACTTCTACTTCTTTTGACAACAGAGTCAAAATCCTTGTCAAAATCCTTAATTTTTAATCCGTATGTTTCAGCTTTTTTTAGGTATTCAAATACTTGTGCAGATTTTAATAATGCTTTAGTTGGAATACATCCCCAATTAAGACATACACCACCAAGGCTTTCTTTTTCAATTATAGCAGTTTTTAAGCCTAACTGAGAGGCTCTTATGGCAGTTACATAACCTCCAGGACCACTACCTAGAACAACTAAATCATATTTTTTACTCATTTTTATTATTTATGAAATTAATACTTGCAGAATTTACACAATATCTTTTACCTGTAGAAGTTGGTCCATCATCAAAAACATGACCCTGGTGTCCACCACAATTAGAACATAAGATCTCGGTTCTTATCATTCCTAAACTTGTATCTTTTTTATATGTAATAGCTCCAGGAATAGCACTTTCATAACTTGGCCATCCACAATCAGACATAAACTTATTATTGCTCTTAAAAAGTGCTTGTCCACATCCTTTACATGCATAAACTCCTTCTTCGAAGTGCATGTTATATATTCCTGTATTTGGTCTCTCAGTTCCTTTATTTCTCAGAATTTCAAATTCTTCAGGGGAAAGTTCTTCTTTCCATTCATTATCAGTTTTATTCACCTTAAAAGTTATTTTAGTTTCTTTATTATCATTAGAAGTTTGACAATTTAATAGGGATAAGCTAAAAAATATGACTCCAAATAAGTGTATTTTGTTGTACATCTATTTTTTTAACAAATATATATATCTTTTAATTTATTTGCTTAATTTGACAATCATTTAAATTTATGTTTAATAAAAAAACTGACCATCCTAGAGGTAGTAAAAAACTAATAGGTGCTTGGACTCTTTATGACTGGGCTAATTCTGTATATTCTCTAGTTATATCCTCTGCTATTTTTCCTATTTATTATTCTCAATATATTTTTTCAGATACTAATAGTGTTATGTTTTTTGATTTAGATATTAATAAAGACACTCTTATTAGTTCAGTTTCAGGTCTTTCTTTTTTATTGATTGCTTTCCTTTCACCATTGCTAAGTGGAATAGCAGACTATATTGGTAATAAAAAAATATTCATGAAGTTTTTTGTCTACATGGGTTCTCTATCATGTATAAGTTTATATTGGTTTGAATTAGAGACAATTGAAATTAGTTTATTCTTTTACGTTTTAGCTTTAATAGGATATTGGGGGAGCTTAGTTTATTATAATTCGTACTTAACAGATATTACATTCGCTAAACAAACTAATAACGTTAGTGCTAGAGGTTTTGCTATGGGTTATATAGGAAGCGTAATTCTACTTTTAGTGAATCTAATAATGATTAATTTTTACGAATCATTTGGGTTTGATTCTGAGATATATGCTATGAAGTTTTCATTTGCAATTGTTGGTCTTTGGTGGTTAGGTTTTAGTCAATATTCTTTTTATCACTTACCAAGAGGTAATAAAGGAGTAAAGATTCCAAAAAATATTATTTG
>CABWZL010000005.1 GCA_902509805.1 uncultured Bacteroidota bacterium | reverse complement strand
CTGACGATTCAAACCCTTCTTAGATAATCCCCAGTTTTGTCAATATCTACTGTTCCTATTGAATCTAAAATAAAGATCTCTAGCGTTGCATTTCACACTCTAGGTTGTAAACTAAATTTTTCAGAATCTTCATATATTTCAAAATCTCTTGAAGAGAATGACTTTAAAATTGTAGAATTTAATGCATATGCAGATGCATATGTAATTAATACATGTTCGGTAACTGAAAATGCAGATAATAAGTTTAAATATTTTGTAAAACAAGCTCTAAAAATAAATCCAGAAGCTTTTATAGTAGCAATAGGTTGTTATGCTCAGCTTAAACCTAAGAAATTATTATCTGTAGATGGTGTTGATTTGGTTCTTGGAGCTGCAGATAAGTTTAATCTTTTAGATTGTTTGAAAAATATTGATCATTCAAAAAAAAATCATTCATGTAATATTAATGAGGTAAATTTTTTCAAGGAAAGCTATTCTCTAAATCATCGAACAAGAGCATTCCTTAAAGTACAGGATGGTTGTGATTATAAGTGTAGTTTTTGTACTATTCCTCTAGCTAGAGGTAAGTCAAGAAGTAACACCATATCTAATGTTATAGATAATGTTAAAAAAATTGCCTCTCAAAACATAAAAGAAATTGTATTAACAGGAATAAATCTTGGAGATTTTGGTAAAACAAGTATAGAAGCTAATAATTCTAATTTCTTAAACCTTATTAAA
Organism: uncultured Bacteroidota bacterium; assembly: GCA_902509805.1. The sequence goes on along the minus strand of CABWZL010000005.1, from coordinate 52,449 downwards.
GAATTAGACATATTAGACCTTGATTTGAGATTTAGAATATCTTCAATTGAACCAAATTTACTAAGCGATGAGATAATAGAATTTGTTAGCACCAGTAAAAAGTTTGTACATCATTTTCATATTCCGTTACAAAGTGGAAGCGATACTATATTAAAGTTAATGAGAAGAAGATATGATGCTGATCTTTATGAAAGTAGAATTAATAAGATAAATGAATTAATGCCTAATGCTTGTATAGGTGTTGATGTAATTGTTGGATTTCCGGGTGAAGATGATGATAAATTTTTAGAAAGTATGAGTTTTTTAGAAACTCTAGATATCTCTTACTTACATGTTTTTACATATTCAGAAAGGGATAATACTCATGCAATATCTTTACCAAATATTGTTCAATCAAATATTAGATCCAAAAGAAGTAAGCTATTAAGAATTCTTTCAAGTAGAAAAAAAGCAGACTTTTACAAAAAACATCTAGGCAGTACACATAATGTTTTGTTTGAATCTGAAAATAAAAATGGATTTATTGAAGGGTTTTCATCAAACTATCTTCGCTTTAGAAGAAAATGGGATTCAAGTTTAGAGGGATCTGTTATTAAATCAAAATTTACAGAAATTGATTCTGAAGGTTTTGCTATATAGTACTTAACTACAATTTGATTCCTACGGGAAGTAAATGTTTAAATGCTTTGTTTTTTCTAACAAAACCAGCAATTCTTGGAGAAGTTGGAACAACTCTTAGATTTTTACTTTCAATAAATTCAAGAACTTTAACTATGAAATCTTCCTCAAAAGATTTATCACTAACAGTTTCAGGAATATGAATTTTAGTTAAGAATATTTTTCTCTCCTGTTCAGCGTATTCTATTCTAGCTAATGAGTCTGAAATTTTGACTTCAAATTGTCTTAAAAACTCATTATTTTCAATTGTTATCTGTTGCATAAATAAAAAAGCTGAATTGCAAAGATAAAAAAAAATCTATTGAGGATAAAAAAACTTGATACTAAATTCTTTTCATCTGCTCCTTCATCAATTTAATTTGAGCAGTTAACATGTTGTGAGTATCATGATTTTTTGCTTCTGTAAGAAGCGCTTGAGCTTCTCTTTTTCTCCTCTTTTGCATCATTATACCAGCAAGACTCAGTTTAGCCATAGCTATATCATGTTTCATGCTAAGTCCAAGTTTTAGAGATTCACGAAAATGTTTTTCTGCTATTGTTAGATTTTTCTGTGACTGAATTAATCCATGAAGATAATAGAAGAAGCCCTGTTGTTTTCTGACTAATGCTGATTTTGGATTCCTAATAAATTTGAGAATTTTTTCAGTTCTATCAAAATTCTGCTTTCTTAAACTTAGAAATGCAAAAATTAAAACTTCATTTTTAAAATATAGTACAATTAATAGTATTGATAGAATAATTAAAAAAATTCCATTACCTATAAAAGTTTCTGTAATTTGATAAACTCCATATCCTAGAAGTAATATCGAAGCTATAAGCTTAATTATTTTTGGTATCATATATCTTGCAAATTTACAATTTAAAAATATTTATATGAAGTTGATTAAAAAGATATTATATTTGCCACCGAATAAATAGACAATTGTGAAAAGGACGTATCAACCATCTAATAGAAAAAGAAGAAATAAGCACGGATTCATGGACAGAATGTCATCCGCTAATGGACGAAGAGTGCTTGCAGGAAGAAGAGCCAAAGGAAGAAAAAAATTATCAGTTTCTGACGAATCTCGTCACAAGAAATAATTTTTAATAACTTTTTAAAGATGGTGCTTTTACAGCACCTTTTTTTTTATATTTTAGTGTGATTTTATGCCTAAGGATAAAAATATTAAATCAATTCTAATAATTGGTTCAGGACCTATAATAATTGGTCAAGCCTGTGAATTCGATTATTCTGGATCTCAAGCTTTAAGATCTCTTCGTGAAGATGGCATTAAGACAGTTCTAATAAATTCAAATCCTGCCACAATTATGACTGATCCATCTATGGCAGATCATATATATCTTAAACCACTTACAACCAAATCAATCTCTGAAATTCTAGAAATTCATGATGATATAGATGCGGTTTTACCTACAATGGGCGGACAAACTGCATTAAATCTTTGTATTGAAGCTCAAGAAAAACAAATTTGGTCTAAAAATTCTGTAAAGATTATAGGTGTTGATATAGATGCAATTGAAATAACAGAAGATCGAGAAAAATTTAGAACATTATTAAACGAGATTAATATCCCTGTTGCTCCTGCTGAAAGTGCTTCATCATTTTTAAAAGGTAAAGAAATAGCACAAAGATTTGGTTTTCCTTTAGTAATAAGACCATCCTTTACTCTGGGAGGTACTGGTGCTTCGATAGTTTTTGAAGAAGATAAGTTCAATGATCTTTTAACTAGAGGCCTTGAATCATCACCTATTCACGAAGTTCTTATAGATAAAGCTTTAATGGGATGGAAAGAATATGAACTAGAATTGCTTCGTGATAAGAATAACAATATTGTAATTATTTGTACCATTGAAAATATGGATCCAATGGGTATTCATACTGGAGACTCTATAACAGTTGCTCCTGCTATGACTTTATCTGATACTACTTATCAGAAAATGAGAGACATGGCTATTAAGATGATGAAAAGTATTGGAGATTTTGCAGGTGGATGTAATGTTCAATTTGCTGTCAGTCCTGATGAAAATGAAGATATAATTGCAATTGAAATCAATCCACGAGTTTCAAGATCTTCTGCTCTAGCATCTAAGGCTTCAGGATATCCTATTGCAAAAATTGCTGCAAAACTTGCACTGGGTTACACATTAGATGAATTAAGTAATCAAATTACAAAATCTACTTCTGCTTTATTTGAACCTACTTTGGATTATGTTATTGTAAAAATTCCAAGATGGAACTTTGATAAGTTTGAGGGGTCTGACAGAACTCTTGGTTTGCAAATGAAATCTGTAGGAGAGGTAATGGGAATCGGAAGATCTTTTCAAGAAGCACTTCATAAAGCTACTCAATCACTTGAAATTAAAAGGAATGGACTTGGAGCAGATGGAAAAGGTTATAAGGATTACGATACAATAATAAATAAACTTACAAATGCAAGTTGGGATAGAGTTTTTGTTATATATGATGCTATTCAAGCAGGAATTTCACTAGAAAGAATTTATGAAATAACAAAAATTGATATGTGGTTCTTAAAACAATATGAAGAGCTATATAATTTAGAAAAAGAAATTTCTAATCTTAAAATTGATGAAATAGAATACGATATTCTTCTTGAAGCAAAACAAAAGGGATTTGCCGACAGACAAATTGCATTCATGTTAAATTCCTTGGAGAGTCAAGTTTATAAGAAAAGAGAGGAGTTAGGAATCAATAGAATATATAAACTTGTTGATACCTGTTCTGCAGAATTTCCCGCTCAAACCCCTTATTATTATTCAACCTTTGAAGAAAAAATTAAAACAATAGATGACCAAGAGTTTTCTGAAAATGAGAGTATAGTATCAGACAAGAAAAAAATCATTGTATTGGGTTCAGGTCCTAATAGGATTGGTCAAGGTATTGAATTTGATTACTGTTGTGTTCATGGTGTTTTGGCAGCAAGTGAGTGTGGATATGAAACTATAATGATTAACTGTAATCCTGAAACTGTTTCTACTGACTTTGATATATCTGATAAGCTTTATTTTGAACCTGTTTTTTGGGAACATATTTATGATATAATAAGACACGAAAACCCAGTTGGGGTTATTGTACAACTAGGTGGACAAACCGCATTGAAACTTGCAGAGAAATTAGATAGATATAACATTAAAATTATCGGTACTGAGTATAAATCACTTGATTTAGCTGAAGATCGAGGAAGTTTTTCCAATTTATTAAAGAAAAATAACATTCCTTATCCTGATTTTGGTGTTGCTACAAATGCAAATGAAGCCCTAGAGTTATCATCAAAATTAAATTTTCCTATTTTAATTAGACCTTCATATGTTTTAGGTGGTCAAGGAATGAAAATTGTAATCAATAAAGAAGAATTGGTAGATCATGTAGAAGATCTTTTATCTAAAATCCCTCATAATAAACTTTTACTAGATAATTATCTAGATGGAGCTATTGAAGCTGAAGCTGATGCTATTTGTGATGGTGAGGATGTATATATAATTGGAATAATGGAGCATATTGAGCCATGTGGAATACATTCTGGGGATTCAAATGCTACACTTCCTGTTTTTAATTTAGGTGAATTAATTGTTCAGCAAATAAAAGATCATACTAAAAAAATTGCTTTAGCATTAAATACTGTTGGATTAATTAATATTCAATTTGCTATTAAAGATGATATGGTTTATATAATTGAGGCAAATCCGAGAGCTTCAAGAACTGTTCCGTTTATATCAAAAGCTTATAAAGAACCTTATGTTAATTATGCTACTAAAGTAATGCTAGGAGAGAATAAGTTAAAAGATTTTAGCTTCAATCCAAAGTTGCAAGGTTATGCTATAAAACAACCTGTTTTCTCTTTCAATAAATTTCCTGATGTAAATAAACAACTAGGGCCTGAGATGAAAAGTACTGGTGAAAGTATTCTTTTTATAGATGATTTAAATGATGATTCATTTATTGAACTTTATTCAAGAAGAAAGATGTATTTAACAAAGTAATTATTCTATTACCTTGTCTTCAACTATTATCCTTTGATTAAATTCCTCATCAGGTTTCATTATTTCCTTGTAATTCTCACTAGTTAAAATTGATGAATAGTTTCCGTTTATTTGATCAATTGCAATCTTAAGAAGAGGTTCATTATAATCTCCAAGAATTCCAGGATTTGATAAAGATTCTTTGATAAAAATATCTGGTTCAAGACCGTTTGGAAAATCAGTATATCCAGCAACATTTCCAATTTTAAGAACTATTGGTTGCATTGCGTACATATGGTTAGGATTTTTATCTCTTGAATCATTTATATAGTCATAAACAGTAATTGATCCTTGGTTCTTCCCAACAGTAAAATCTCCAATTTGTATTACATCTATATATGGGTCAAGACCATTAATTAATAATTCACTAGCAGATGCTGTTCTAGCAGATGTTAGAACAAAAACTCTACTAAGGTTTAGAGAGGATATTAACTGGTTATTGTCTAGTTTATCAGTAAACTTATTTAAAAGTGATTCAGGACTATTTTCGTTCCAGTAATCCATGAGTTTAGAATTCCACCTTTCTTTAGCAAAAACCTGATTATTAAATTGACCAGTTATCATTGAAGCTAGGTTTATAGATGTAGATATTCTTCCACCAGGATTATATCTCAAATCTATAACTAACTCTTCTGCACCGTTAGATAAAAAATTTGCAAAAACATCATTAAGCTCAGAATTATAATTTTTATTTTCTGATTCAACAACTCCAAGAAACTGGTTATACATTAAATAAGCTATTTTTTTACCCTGACTCTCGATAACTTTTGAAATATGAACAGGATTTTTTATAATTCTTGATTTGACAAGTGTTATGCTTTCTTGTCCTGGAATTATATTAGCACATTGGTTATTTTCGTTATAACTAAGCTCAGAAAATTTAATAGTATAAGTGTTGTTATCGTTATTATATAGAAGATCCCTATAGTTTTCTCTAGTTAACCTAGAACCGTTAATTTCACTAAACAACATACCTCTTTTTACACCCTTAGACTCAGCATCTGAATTTTTGTTTACATATCTAACAAATCCAAATATATTTTGGTCATTACATTCAACATATAAACCAAATTCCATTCCATCAGAATTATCAATACCTTGAAGCATATTTTGGAGTTCTATATAGTCATCAACAATCCAACTAAAGTTATCATCAGGATGTTTAAGCGAACTAAAAAACGATTCGGGATTAGGGTTTTGACTAAGGTAATAAGCATATTCAGATTCATTTTCTATTTTACTATCTGATAAATTAACAACACTTTCTTGCCAATAATAGTATTGGTTTAGACCTTTCCATATAAAGTCACTGATTTCAAGATCTGTTTCAAGTCTAATAACATTAGGATCATCATCGTCAGCCTTTTTACAACTATTAAATATTATTAAGGTTGTAAGAAATAATAAATTAATTTTTTTCATTTAATAAAAGTAAAACTATATTCCGGTGTAGTTGTAGGGTGAGATTTGTTTTAACTCATTTTTAATATTATTATCAATATCAAGTTTATCAATAAATTCATGTAGAGAATTTTTATCAATTTTCTGATTACTTCTAGTTAACTCCTTCATTATCTCATAGGGATTAATAAAACCCTCTCGTCTTAAAATAGTTTGAATCGCTTCTGATACAACAATCCAGTTATCTTCTAGGTCTTTATTAATCTTAACTTCATTTACATAGATTTTTTTTAGCCCTTTTAATAGAGATTCAAAAGAAATTAGAGTATGACCGAACGGGACTCCAATATTTCTTAAAACTGTACTATCAGTTAGATCTCTTTGTAATCTTGATTTAGTTAATTTATTTGAAAAAAAATCAAATGTTGAATTTGCTAAACCTAAATTTCCTTCAGAATTTTCAAAATCGATAGGGTTAACCTTATGAGGCATTGCAGATGATCCAACTTCATCTTTTATAATTTTTTGCTTAAAGTAATCATGAGAAATGTATGTCCATATGTCAACACACATATCTAAAAGGATATTATTAACTCTTCTACAATTATCACATAAAGCTGCAAAAGAGTCATAATGCTCAATTTGAGTTGTAGGAAATGAATAATTTAGACCTAATTCATTTTCTATAAAGTTTTGACTAAATTTTTTCCAATCAATTTCGGGATAGGCCACCTTATGAGCATTAAAATTTCCAACAGCACCTGAAAATTTTGCAGAATTTGGAATGTTTTTTAAAGATTTGATTTGTTCATTTATCCGTGTCCAAAAAACTTTAAATTCTTTTCCAAGTTTAGTAGGTGAAGCAGGTTGGCCATGAGTTCTTGCAATTATAGTAATATCTTTAAGTTCATCACACTTATTGTCAATTGCACTCAATACTTCATTAATTTTTGGCATGTAAACATTATCAATAAAATCTTTTATAGATAATGGAATCGCTGAATTGTTTATATCCTGAGAGGTAAGGCCAAAATGAATAAATTCTTTAAATTCAATAATATTTAGAGTTTCAAATTTATCTTTAATGAAATATTCAACTGCCTTGACATCATGATTAGTAATTTTTTCTATTCTTTTTATTTCAATTGCATCTTCATTAGAAAAATTCAAATAAATATTTCTTAAGTCATCAAATTTGTTGTGATCAAAATTTTTTAATTGTGGAATCCCTATTTTACATAATGATATAAAGTATTCAATCTCAACTTTTAATCTATAAAATATTAAAGCTTTTTCACTAAAATAATTACTTAAAACTTCAGTTTTATTATAATATCTTCCATCTATTGGGGATATTGAATTTAAATTGAATTCGTTCATTTTGTAAAGATAAGCTAACTCGATATTATATTAAAATTCAAGCAACTTGTATTCATCATAACATTCACTTATGGCTTCTAATATCTGAAGATCATTTGCTTGTTGGATAAAAGTGTCTGAAAAGTTACAATTTCTAAGAATTTCATCAATATCAACTCTATCAACTCCTAAAAGTTGAACTAAGACTTCTCGATCAAACTTTATAGATAGTAAATTTTTTATTTCCTGATCTTCTCGCATTAATCTTAATTTATCCATTTTTCCAGACTTTTTTTTAAAAAGATTATTAAGAAAATCTGCAGGATTAAAAATTGCACCAATTACTTTAGAAATACCAGATCTTGACCTTCTTCCTGCTTCATACCCAAGGTTTGGTAAGCCAACAATTTTATACCTAGTAGAGGTGTTTACGGGTGCATTTTTAACATCGATTTCTAAATAGCCCGTAAGTTGGTATGGTTTAATAATAATTTCTTCTAAAGCAAAAGCAAGCTCAGTAAGTTCAATTGTATTATCATCAAACTTAATTAAGTCATTTGTTACAACAACTTTCAATGATTTATAACCTATATATGAGAAATATAAAGTATCATTTGCTTTAGCCTGAATTTCAAATTCACCATTACTATTAGTAATAGTACCTTTAACTTTTGTAAGATTCAGAACATGAACATTCTGAAGAATAGATTTACTAGTCTCGCTTTGTACATTTCCTTTAACAGTTTCTGTCTGTTCTTGAGAGAAAGTTAAAGTAGAAATGGTTAGTGTGATAAATATTATTATCTTTTTCATCGGGCTAATTGCTAAATTAGAAAGAATATATTATAATTAACCATGAATTACTACGCAGATGTAATACTTCCTTTACCTCTTGAGGGAACATTTACATATGAATTGACTAAAAAACAATATGATATATTAGGAATTGGTTACAGAGTAGCAGTAAGCTTTGGTAAAAGGAAAGTTTACACAGGAGTAATTAAAAACATTCATAATGATAAGCCAAAATTATATGAAACTAAACCAATAGAGTTCATATATGATAAAAAGGAACTTGTTTCAAAATTGCAACTTGATTTTTGGGCTTGGGTTTCTAAGTACTATTTTACTCCACTTGGGGATGTTCTAAAAGCTGCTGTACCATCAACATTTCTTCTTGAAAGTGATACAATTATAATTAAAAAAGAAATCAATAAAAGTGATATTGATGATATGTCTAATGATGAATACTTAATATATGAAGCTCTTGATTTTCAGAATTTAAAAATAAATGAAGTTTCAGATATTCTAGATAAGAAAAACACATATTCAGTTATTCAGAAAATGATTTTAAAAGGTTTTGTAGAATTGAATTTTGAAATTAACGAAAAGTATAAACCTAAACTTTTGAATGTTTTATTTTTAAATACAGATTTATTAGAAAGTAAAAAAATAAAGAATTCTCTTGAAGTTTTAGATAGATCACCAAAGCAAAAGGAACTCATACTTCATATAATAAGTAATATTAAATCTCAAGAATATTTAATTCTAAAAGATTTAAAAAAATCTATTAAATTTTCAGATAGTACATTAAAAAGTCTAGAACAAAAAGGGTTTATAACTATTCAAAAAATTAAAATTGATAGAAATTTTAAAAAAGAAGAAGTTTATTTAAAAACAAATGACTTATCAGAATCTCAAACAAGTGCGTTAAATGAGCTCAAAAATCATCTTAATGATAAAGATGTAATTTTACTTGAAGGTGTTACTTCATCAGGTAAGACAGAAATATATATTAAAATTATTGAAGATTATCTTGATAAAAACATGCAGGTTCTCTATCTATTACCTGAAATCTCTTTAACTACACAAATAATACAAAAATTAAAAATACATTTTGGAAATAAAATATCTGTTTTTCATTCTAGATATTCATTAAATGAAAGAACAGAAGTTTGGGAAAATATTAAAAACAATAATGATAAATCAAAACTTGTAGTAGGTGCAAGATCTTCTGTTTTTTTACCTTTTAAAAATCTTGGATTAATAATTGTAGATGAAGAACATGAAATCTCATATAAACAACAAGAGCCATCTCCAAGGTATAATGCAAGAGACTCAGCTATATATCTTTCTAAAATTAATAACTCTAAAGTCATTTTAGGATCTGCTACACCATCAATTGAATCCTCTTTTAATGCAAAAAAAGCTAAATATGGTTATGTGAAATTGAATGAAAGATACGGTAATATAGAAATGCCAAATATTTTTACAATTGATATGAAGAATGAGTTAAAGCATAATTACAGCTCTATTTTCTCTATAAAATTAGTTGAAGAAATAGATAAAACGATTAAAGAGGGTAAGCAGGTAATTTTATTTAGAAACAGGAGGGGATATTCTCCTCAATGGCTTTGTGATTCATGTGGTCAAAATGTAATGTGTGACAATTGTGATGTTAGTCTAACTTATCATTTATCTTCAAATATATTAAAATGTCATTATTGTGGATTTTCTTCAAAAGCAGAAAAAAAATGTTCGACATGTGGATCTGATTCAATGATCTATAAAGGTGATGGAACTCAACAAATTGAGGAAATAATTAAAGAAATATTTCCAGATGTAATAAGTAAAAGGATGGATTGGGACTCTACTAGGGGTAAATGGTCGTTTGATAATATAATTAATTCTTTTGCAAAAAATGAAGTGGACATACTAATCGGTACTCAGATGATAACGAAGGGGCTTGATTTTAAAAATGTTAATCTTGTTGGTGTATTAAATGCAGATCACTTTCTGAATTTTCCTGATTTTAGAGCACATGAAAAAGCATTTCAAGTTTTAACTCAGGTAGCGGGTAGATCAGGTAGATCAGGTGAGAGAGGTAAAGTATTTCTTCAAACATATCAACCAGAGCATCCAATTATTAAAAATGTAATTAATAATGATTACGACAAGATGTATGATAATCAGCTTACAGAGAGAAAAGATTATAACTATCCTCCTTTTGTTAGATTAATTAGAATTACTTTAAAAGATAAGAGTTATGAAAAACTAAATAGTTCATCTGATTGGATAAATAAAGTTATTAGAGATAATTTTAACGGAATAGTACTTGGTCCAGTATATCCTGAAATATCTAGAATTAAGAATAAATACCACAAGGAATTTCTTATAAAATTGAGAGATCTAAATGAGATCAATAAATTTAGAAGTATTTTTCAATCAATTTTAAAAAGCTTTGATTCAATATCTAAATATAGGAGTGTAAGAATAACTGTAGATGTCGATCCAATATAGCTTTTACTTTACTCAAAATAAATTTGGCAGATTATATTTATTAACCTAATTTTGCGGGCTAAGATTTTAAGATGAAAAACTACGAAACTGTATTTATTTTAAACCCTGCTCTTTCAGAAGAGCAAGTTCAAAACTCTGTAGACAAATACGAAAAGTATTTAAAGTCTAATGGAGCTAAAATAATTAGTAAAGAAATATGGGGATTAAAAAAATTAGCATACACTATCGAAAATAAAAATAGTGGATTTTATAATCTTTTAGAATATACAGCTCCTGCTGAGTTAGTTTCATCTGTAGAGCTTGACTTTACAAGAGACGAAACTGTAATGAGATATTTAACTGTTACTCTTGATAAACACGCTATGGCATGGGCAGAGAAAAGAAGAAATAGAAGTCCAAAAAAAGTTAAAACAAAAAAAGTAAGTACAAAAAAAGCTAGTTAATTATGGCAGGTATTGAAGAACAATCAAAAATCAAAAATGAAGGTGAGATTAGATATCTTTCTCCTTTAGATATTAATACTACAAAGGCTAAGAAGTATTGTATGTTTAGAAGGTCAGGAATCAAATATGTTGACTATAAAGATCCAGATTTTTTAGGTAGATTCATCAATGAGCAAGGTAAAATTTTACCTAGAAGATTAACAGGTACATCACTAAAATATCAAAGAAAAGTTGCCGTAGCTGTTAAAAGAGCTAGGCATCTAGGATTACTTCCATACGTTGGAGACTTATTAAAATAATTATGGATATTATACTAAAAGAAAATGTTGCTAATGTTGGCTTCAAAGACGAGTTAGTTTCAGTTAAATCTGGATATGGAAGGAACTTTTTAATTCCTACTGGTAAAGCTATTCTCGCTACTGAGTCTGCAAAAAAAGTATTAGCTGAAAATCTTAAGCAAAAAGCTTTTAAAGAAAAATCAGTAATTGATGAAGCTGAAAAATTAGCTACTAAAATATCTAAACTAGAGCTTCAAATAAATGTTAAAGTTGGTCCTGATGGAAAGTTATTTGGATCAATTTCTAATACAGATGTTTCTAAAAGTCTTCTAGCTAAGAAAATTGAAGTTGAAAAGGAAAATATTTCAATACCTGGTAAATCAATCAAAAGGGTTGGTAAATACCAAGCTAGTATTAGGCTTCACAGGGAAGTGTCTACTCAATTAAATTTCGAGCTTCAGGCTGAAAAGAAATAATTTCATAACTTTAGTGTTCACCTGATTATCAATTAAACTTTTGATGTCTCAAAAACTTAACACTCCAAAAGGTACAAGAGATTTTTCCTCTTTAGAAATTAAAAAAAGAGACTATCTTTTAAATACTCTAAAACAATGTTTTAAAACATTTAATTTTCAGGAAATTCAGACTCCATCTTTTGAAAACTTATCTACTCTTACCGGTAAGTATGGTGATGAAGAGGATAATTTAATTTTTAAAATACTTTGTTCTGGAGATAAAATTAAAAAAGCTGATACGGAAGCTCTTAAAGAGAATAAACTAACAAAATTTTCTAATTCATTGTCTGATAAGGCATTAAGATATGACTTAACTGTTCCTTTATCTAGATTTGTTTCACAAAATTTAAATAATTTATCATTTCCTTTTAAAAGATTTCAAACTCAATTAGTTTGGAGAGCTGAGAGACCTCAAAGAGGTAGATTTAGAGAGTTTCTTCAATGTGATGTTGATATTATAGGTGAGTCTAATTATTTAAATGAGGTAGAATGTATTAAAGTATATGATACTGTCTTTAATAGATTAGGTATGCCAAAAGTTAATCTTAGAATAAATAATAGACAAATTCTTGAGGGTATATCACAATTAATGAATTTAGATAGCGTAAATGAAATTGCTTCTATTCTTGATAAGACTGATAAAATTGGTGTTGATGGAGTGATTAATGAATTAAAAAAGAAAAACATTTCAGATACTGCTATTGATCAATTAAACTTTTTCCTTGATCTTAAAGGTCCTAATCAGAATAAAATAAACGATTTAAGAATTAAATTCAGCTCAAATAATATTTCTACTGAAGGATTAGACATTTTAGAGCAAGTAATTAATGCTTCGCAAAAATTTAATTTAAAAAACATAGACTTAAGTTTTGATTTATCTTTAGCTAGAGGTCTTAGTTACTATACTGGAACAATTATTGAAGTTTCATCTCCAGATGAATTTAATATAGGCTCTATTGGAGGAGGAGGAAGATATGATGATTTAGTTCAGAAAAATAATCCGAGATTAAGTGGTTTTGGCATATCCTTTGGCTTTGATAGAATATATTTAATACTTGATGAATTAAACTTATTCCCTGATAAATTAGATTCTTCAAAATCATTTATGTTTCTGAATTTTAGTCTAGAAAAAATTGATAATCTTTTAGTTTATATTGATAAATTAAGAGAAAATAATATTATATGTGAGCTTTACCCAACTGATACAAAAATTAAAAAGCAGATGGACTATGCTAATCAAAGAGGAATAGACTTTGTAGTAATAGTTGGTCAAGAAGAGTTAAATAAAAATAAGTTTAAATTAAAGGATATGTCTAGCGGAAAAGAATCTTCTTTTGATTTAAAAAATATTGTTTCTGAACTACAAAACCTTAGTTAAAGTGATTATACCATTTTTTAAATGGTCTTTTAATCAAACTATTAAATTTGGAATTTTTAATTTCATCTAGATCAGTGTCTACTCCATAAATAATCTCACTTTTACTCAATTCCATATAAGTTCCAAAAAGTCTATCCCATAAAGAAAAAATATTACCATAATTAGAGTCGGTGTATGGTAACTCAAAGTGATGATGAACTTTGTGCATATTTGGTGACACTATTAGATAACTTAATGCTTTATCAACTTTATCAGAAATCTGAATGTTTGCATGATTAAATTGGGAGAATATAACAGATAATGATTGATACATTAAAACTAATCCGATGGGTGCCCCTGAAACAATTATACCTGTAAGCGTAAATATAAATCTAACAATACTTTCAAAAGGATGATGTCTATTTGCCGTAGTTGTATCTACTTTTTGATCTGTATGATGAACAATATGTATATACCATAATAATTTGACTTTATGTTGAACTAAATGAGGAAGGTAAGCTCCAACCAGGTCAAGTAATAAAATTCCAATAATTATACTCATTAGAGTAGAGGAATTAAATAAATGTAATAAACCAAAGTTATTTTCATTTGTCCAGTCTGATGCATTGACTAGCATAAAGGCTAAAAAAAAGTTTACAATAATAGTAGTTATAGTTAAAAGGAAATTTGGGATAGAATGTCTCCACTTTTTGTAATCAAGAAGCTTAAAAGGAACAATACCCTCAATTATCCAGAATAAAGTAATACCAGAAACCATTATAAGAGCTCTGTTAACAGAAGAAATATTCTCAAATAGTAATAACAAATTTTCCATTCTAATCGAATATAAGTATATCATTTGTATAATCAGTATCCGCTATAAGTCCAGTAGGATTTATATCAATTGATTTAATAGATTCTAGTTTATGCTTTATTTTAAAAGTATATTTTTTTGAAGCCCAGGACCAATCATCAAGTTGTATCCAACTTTTAGCGTATTTAGGTTGTTTCTTATCACCTCTCATTAGAGAAATAGGTATATAATAATATTCCTCCGCTCCATCCTTAAATGTAACTAATACTTCAAGAGGCATTGGCATTAACCCAATTCTTTCTAAAGTAATATTGGATCTGTTTTTATCTTTTTCAACTTGATTAATTGAATAATCAATTTTATTTGTTGTTTGGGTCCAGTCTGTTAAATACCAGTTTAAAAGAATTCCTGAAGACTGTTCAGCAATTCTTCTTAAATCATTTGGTAATGGATGAGTAAACTTGTAAGTATTAAAGTAATTTTTTATTGTTTTATTGAAAGCTTCTAAACCAATTATATACCTTAATTGACTCAAGAATACAAACCCTTTTGAATATGCTGTGGATTCATATGCTCTATTATGTTTATATCTGTTTGCATTAGTCGACTGAGGCATTTCTTGTCCAGAATTTGCTAAACTTATATATCTTCCATATGAACTACTGATAGAATTATTGAAATCAGAACCTAGAACAAAGCTCTCAGCTAAATCTCCAAAAAAACTTGCTGAACCTTCATCCATCCATTCATGATTCATTTCATTAGTAGCTAATACTCCTTGGAACCATGCATGTGCAAGTTCATGAGAAGTTACACTTACAAGAGGAACAAAATCTTTACCAGAGTTAACAAGTGTTAGCATAGAGTATTCCATTCCACCATCTCCTCCTTGAACAACCGAATATTGCTTATATGGATAAGTTCCAATGTTTTTATTGAAAAATTTTAAAAGTTCAGCAGTGATTGGCTGTAAAGCTTTCCAATTATCGATTATTTCAGGGTCATTTTTATAATAGAAATTCAATTGTACTCCATTAGCTCCTTGATAAATATCATGAATATAATCAGGATCTGCAGCCCAAGTAAAATCATGAACTTTTGGAGCTAGAAAATTCCAAATTCTCTTTTTTCCAGATTTAACACCAAGCTTAAAATTTGCAGGGTCACTTTCTTGAAGATATCCAGATGCAGCAACTATATATTCCTCATCAATTTTAATTGTAACATCAAAATCTCCCCAAACACCATGAAACTCTCTTCCAGTATATGGGGCTGTATTCCATCCTTCATAGTCATATTCTGACATTTTTGGATACCATTGAGCCATTGAAAATTTAACTCCCATTGGAGAATCTCTTCCAGCTCTTCTAATAGTTATAGGTACCTGACCATTAAAATCCATTGTGAAGACAGACGAGCTTCCTGGCAAAAGAGGACTGGCAAGTGTTACCTCTAAAATTGTATCTGATAAATAGGTTTCAACATTAACATTATCCTGTTTGAGGTTGGTAACACTTAGAAACCCTTCTTCCTCTGGCTTTAATTTGCTTATATCTACATCAAACCTAGTATTAATATCATCCCCATTATTTAATCTTACAGCCATATCACTCCCTTTTCTGAATGCATTAAAGTATAAGTGAAAAAAGACTTTATTTAAAGTGTCTAGTGAATTGTTGGTATAGATTATCTCCTGATCTCCTTTATAAGAGTTATTCTTTGCATTTATATCTACTGTAATCTTATAATCAACCTCTTGTTGCCAGTAGTTTTGACTTTGTATACTATTGATGAAAAATAAAGATAAGAATAGTACTAAAGGTGAGGTATTCATATTCATTAGGTTAGATTTATTTTGAACCAAATATAACTAATTACTTATATCACAAGTGTTAAAAGAATTCTAAAAACATTTATATTTATAAAAACCATTGTTATGAAAAAAATTATTTATTCACTTCTAATCTTCATGATTTCCTCAAATATTATTTTTGCTCAAGACAAAACTGAAGAAAAAGAAAAGAAAGAAAAATCTAATAAAAATTTACCTATTAAACCCGGGAGATTTTATGATTTGAACACAGATACTGGTTCGTGGATGTCTTTGGACGTTAGTCCGGATGGACAAACAATAGTTTTTGATCTTCTTGGTGATATTTACTCAATTCCAATATCTGGAGGTAAAGCTAAGCGTATAACTAAAGGAATGGCATTTGATTCTCATCCAAAGTATTCTCCTAATGGAGAGTCAATAGTTTATGTAAGTGATAAGAGTGGAGGAAATAATGTCTGGATTAGAGATTTAAATTCAAATGATTCAATTCAAATTACAAAGGAAAAAGATAATCAGACTGCTTTTGCAGATTGGTCTAAAGATGGAGATTATTTAATAGTTTCTAAAGGAAGAAGAAACCTAAAGCTGCATATGTACCATAAGGATGGTGGGAGTGGAGTTAAGTTAATTGATAAACCATCATCTTTAAAAATAGTTCAACCTGAAGTAGGAGTTAATGACAGATATATATGGTATGCAAATAGAACTAATTCATGGCAGTACAATGCAGGCCTTCCTCAATATCAAATTTCAAAATATGATCGAGAAACAGGAGAGATAAAAAGAGAAACATCAAGATTTGGTTCAGCTTTTACACCAACCCTTTCACCTGACGGAAAGAGTCTAGTATATGGTACTAGGTATGAGGACAAAACTGCACTTAGAATTCGTAATTTAGAGACTGGATATGAAAGATGGCTAGCTTTCCCTGTTCAAAAAGATGATCAGGAATCTCAAGCAACAATGGGAGTTCTTCCAAATATGGCCTTCACACCGGATAGTAAAAATTTAATTTTATCATATGGAGGAAAAATAAATAAAATTGATATACTAGAAGGTAAATCATATGAAATACCTTTTCAGATTAATGAGACTATAGAAGTAGGGCCTGAATTAAAGTTTGACTATGAAATCTCAGATGAAAAGTCTATGATTGTTAATCAAATTAGGAATCCATCTATCTCTCCCGATAGTAAAAAAATTGCATTTACAGCATTAAATAAATTGTATTTAATGGATTTAGATTCAAATCAAATAACTAGGTTGACATCTTTTGAAGATGAAACAATTGAAGCGATGCCTGATTGGAGTCCTGATGGTAAAGAAATAGTTTTTGTTACGTGGAATGATAACAAAGGTGGTTCATTGTTTAAAGTGAGATCAGATGGTAAAAGGGAACCTTTTCTATTAACTCAAAGTAACGAGAGGAGAATAAACGGGGTTTATATGAATCCTAAATGGAATCCAGGTGGTGATAGAATTGTATTTACAATAGGAGATGCAAGAAACTACAGGGGAAGTGAAGGTCCTGGGGCATTTAAATCAAATGAAAAAATTATGTGGATTTCTTCAAAAGGGGGCCAACTTAATTACATTAGTGAATCAAAAGGAAGATCTTATCCGCACTTTGTTGATGGAAAAGATAGAATATATCTTTTTGATAACTCTAAGGGTTTGGTTTCAATTAAATGGGATGGAACTGACGAAAAAAACATAGTTAAGGTCACTGGAACAACTCCTTATGGATCTGGAGATACAAAAAGACCTTCAAATGCAAGTTTAATTTTAATTTCACCAGATGGGTCTAAAGGATTAGCGAAAGTTAGCAATAACCTATATAGCTTTACTATTCCTTACACAGGTCTAGAATCATTAAAAATTTCAGTTTCTAATCCTAAATTCTCATCCTTTCCAGCTAGAAAATTAACAAAGATTGGTGGCGAATTTCCATCATGGAGCAAGGATTCTAACTCTATAAACTGGTCTATAGGAAATTCCTTTTTAACATATAATCTAAATGATGCTGAACAATTTGATAGGGATCAAGATGAAAAAGACGATGAAAAGTCAGAAGAAGAAAAGAAAAAAGATGAATTAGCAGAGAAAATTGCAGAATTGAATCCTGAGTTGGCTGAAGAGGTTTCGGAAGATGATAAAACTGATGAATTTTCACCTGATGAGATTCAAATTGAAGTTACTGTAGATAGAGATATACCTAATAGTTCAATTTTATTATCAAATGCGAAGATAATAACAATGAATGGCGATCAAATAATTCAGAATGGACAGGTTTATATTAAGAATAATCGAATTATTGAAGTAAGTGATAAAGAAATAATAATTGAAGACGAAAACCTTATAAAAATGGATATGACTGGCAAAACTATTTTGCCGGGATTTGTAGATACCCATGCACACATGTGGCCTAGATGGGGACTTCATAGATATCAGCCTGCTTCTTATGCAGCTAATCTTGCAAATGGAGTTACTACAACCAGAGACCCTCAAACTGCAACTACAGATGTTCTTACATATGCTGATATGGTTGAAACGGGAAAGATTTTGGGTCCTAGAGTTTATTCTACTGGTCCAGGTCTTGGGTATTGGGGCTATAATGTTAAAAGTTTAGATGATGCTAGAGACGTAATGAAACAATATTCAAAATATTATAATACCAAAACAATTAAAATGTATGTAGCAGGAAATAGGCAGCAAAGACAATGGATTTTAATGGCAGCTAAGGAGCAAGAAATAATGCCTACAACCGAAGGAAGTTTAAATTTAAGGCTAAATTTAACTGAAACTATAGATGGATATCCAGGTCAAGAACATAATCATCCAATATATCCAGTATACGATGATATAGTTGGTTTAACTGCATTTACCAAAAAAGCTTATACACCTACACTTTTAGTTACATATGGTGGACCATGGGCAGAGAATTATTATTTTGCTACAGAAGATATTCATAATGATGAAAAAGTTAAGTTTTTTACTCCTAAAGATGAATTAGATTCAAAAAGAAGAATTAAAGCTGGTTGGTTTCATGAAGATGAATATGCCTTTGAAGAGCTCAGTGTATTTGTAAAAGATCTAGTAGAACAAGGGGGTATTGCAGGAGTTGGTTCTCATGGACAGTTCGAAGGAATAGGATATCATTGGGAATTATGGAGTATTGCTTCAGGTGGTATATCAAATCATGATATGTTAAAAGTTGCTACTATTCAAGGAGCATATGCAATCGGCCTTGATAAAGAGCTTGGGTCAATAGAAAAAGGAAAGTTAGCAGACTTAGTAATCCTTAATAAGGACCCATTGAATGAAATAAGAAATACAAGTTCTATTGAAATGGTTATGAAAAACGGCAGGTTATACAATGGTGATAATTTAAATCAAGTATACCCACTAGAAAAAAAATCTGAAAATTTTAACTGGCAAGAAAAAGCACCAAGTTCACTTCCAGGTTTAAATAAATAAAACAAGAACTATGAAAAAAATTATATTACTTAACCTTATATTTTTAGGCTCACTTTATTCACAAGATTATTATTACGAAAAATATGCTCCTTTTGATGAAAATATAAAGTCTCCTGAGGAGTTTTTAGGCTATCCTATAGGTGAAATGCATACAAGACATGATCTAATTGTTTCTTATATGACATATCTATCTAATATCTCAGATAAAGCAGATATGTTTAGCTATGCAACATCATATGAAGGGAGAAAATTAATTTATTTGATAGTAAGTTCTCCTGAAAAGATTAAAAATATAGAAACAATTAGAAAATCGCATCTTTCTTATATAAGACCAGATGATGAAAATTATAATAAATCTATTAAACCAACAGATTTTCCTGTAATAGTAAATCTTGGATATAATGTTCATGGAAATGAACCTTCTAGTTCAGAAGCTGCAATGCTTACTGCATACACACTAATCAGCTCTAAATCAAATGAAGTTGAAGAGTACTTAGAAAATTCAATAGTATTAATTGACCCTACAATAAATCCAGATGGTAGAGATAGACATACTCAATGGGTTAATAGTTATAAAGGTTCACCTCTTGTTGACGATCCACAGGATGCTGAACATAACGAATATTGGCCCGGCGGAAGAACTAATCATTATTGGTTTGATTTAAATAGAGATGTGCTGCTTGGAATTCATCCAGAAACTAGAGGTAAAATTGAATTTCATCATAATTGGTATCCAAATGTGACTATGGATTTTCATGAAATGGGAAGTAACAGTACATATTTTTTTGTTCCATGGAAAACTCATGCTGCAAAAGACCCTGTTATACCCCAAGAGAACTATGAATATTTTGAAAGATTATTTGGAGAATTTTTTGCCAAAGGTTTAGACGAAATAGGGTCGATGTATTTTTCAAAAGAAGCTTTTGATAAGACATATCCAGGGTATCATTCTTCCTATGGTGATTTAATGGGTGGAATAGGTATGTTATTTGAACAAGCAAGCTCTAGAGGGCATAAACAGGTAACTCAATTTGGAGAGATTACATTTCCTTTTACAATAAGAAACCAATATGTTTCAGGAATGAATACTGTTAAAGGATCAGTTGAAATGAAAGATGAATTAATGGAATATCAGCAAAGATTTTTTGCCTCAGCACTAACAGATGCAGATAAAAAAAGAATAAAGGGTTATTCTTTCAAAATGGGAAAAGACAGAAATAAGACTAAAGCATTTATTGATAAATTAATGATTCATAATATAAGTGTATTAAAAGACAATGACAATTTCTTTGTTCCAACAAAACAAAAGAATTATAGAACTGTGAGATCCATCTTTGAAACTAATACTGAATTTAGAGATAGTGTTTTTTATGATGCTTCAGCTTGGTCAATTGCTAACTTTTACGATATTGATTATGATTCTTCATCAAAGGATATTCAAGGTGTTGAACTTGATAATCTTGATAATCTATTTACCGTAAATAAAATAGATGAATCTGAATATGCATATATAATTAATTCTATTGATTATAATATTCCAGCAGTAATTAACAGTTTAGTCAACAGTGATATCCTAGTATCAACTGCTTTCAAACCATTTACAATAAATACTTCTAGTGGACTTATTCCATTTGACTATGGTTCTTTAGTAATTCCAGTAAGTCTTCAAAAAATTAGTCCAAAAGAATTATTTAATAAACTTGAAAACATTCAGAATAAATTTCAAGTAAATGTTTACTCTGCTCCTTCTGGTTTAAGTTCAGGTGGAATTGACCTTGGAAGTAGATATGTTTCTCCTTTAAAAAAACAAAAGGCAATGATGTTAGTAGGAACTGGAGTTAGATCTTATGAAGCAGGAGAAGTATGGCATCTTTTAGATCAGAGAGTAGGAATGCCAATTTCAAAAATACCTATTAGAAATTTTGATAGAGTTTCTTTAGATACTTACACAACAATGGTAATAGTATCTGGAAGTTATGATTTTAATGAAGGTCAAATAAAAAAAATTAAAGATTGGGCAAGTAATGGCAATACAATTATTTCAATAGGCTCTGGTTCAAAATTCCTTATTGATAATGGAATTGTAAACGAAAAGCTACTTAAATCCGATAAAAATGAGAGTAAAAAAGATTATCAACCATATATCGATGCACAAGACAATAGAGGAAAAGAAAGAATAGGTGGTATTATATTAAATGCCCAAGTTGATTTAACACACCCTATAGGATTTGGATATGAGGATTCTAATATTCCAGTTTATAGAAATAACACTGTATGGATTCAACCATCAGATAATGAATATTCATCTGTTGTAAGGTATTCTAACGATCCATTGATAGATGGATTTATAACAGATAATAATGCAAAAAAACTTGATTCTACAATTTCTTTATTAGTATCAAAAATTGGAAACGGAAGAGCAGTTATGTTTTCTGATAACCCTAATTTTAGAGGCTCATGGTATGGGACAAATAGACTATTTCTAAATGCAATATTGCTAGGAGATAAGATTCAAGTTCCATAATGAAATGGTTCAGAGATATAGGGCCAGGTGTATTAATTGCGGCAGCATTTATTGGACCTGGAACTGTTACTCTTTGCACAATTGCTGGTGCTTCTTTTGGATACTCATTAATTTGGGCAATTATTTTATCTACATTTTCAACAATCGTACTTCAAGAAATGTCATTAAGAATCGGCTTAATTACAAGAATGAATTTAGCTGAGGTTATAAGAACTTCAATAAAATCAGTTTTACTAAATAGGCTTATAATATTACTTATAATTTCTTCTATTTTAATTGGAAACGCAGCTTACGAAGCTGGAAATATTACTGGAGCATCACTTGGTATTTCAGCAATCCTTAATAATCAATCATTTAATTATTTTCCAGTTTTAATTGGAATAATTGCATTTATAATACTATATCAAGGAGATTATAAAATTATTGAAGGGTCACTTATATCTCTTGTAATAATTATGAGTTTATCATTTTTTATTACTGCTGTTATTACTAAACCTGACATAACTAATCTGTTAAATGGAATGTTTAAACCTAAAATTAATTCAGATAACCTGATTATTATATTAGGACTTATCGGGACAACAGTAGTACCATATAATATTTTTCTTCACTCATCTCTGGTCTCTGAGAAATGGAATTCAATTAATAAACTTAAAGTCGCTAGATTAGAAAGTTTCATTTCAATTCTTCTGGGTGGCATAGTGTCGTTATCAATAATAATAACAGCTGCTTCTGTATCAAATCAAAATGTAACAGGTGTAATCGATTTAGCTATTGGATTAGAACCTCTTTATGGGAAATTTGCAATTTATTTCTTAGGATTAGGGTTATTTGCTTCAGGAATTACTTCTTCTATTACTGCTCCTTTAGCAGCAGCATACGTTGCTAAAAGTTGCTTTGGTTGGAATGATTCACTTAAGAGCAGAAGATTTAGGCTGGTTTGGTTTTTAATTCTATTTATAGGTGTTTTAATTTCAATGATTAACATTAACCCAATTGAAATAATAAAGTTTGCTCAGTTTTCAAATAGTCTTTTGCTGCCAATTATAGCCATAATACTCTTGTGGTTAATCAATAACAAGAATATAATTAGTAGTGAATACAATTATAGGTATCAAAATGCTCTTGGTTTTTTTATAGTAATCATCTCTATTATATTAGGATCTAAAGGTTTAATCTCTCTTTTATAATGTTAAATATTAATTGTGATTTAGGAGAGGGTTTAAACAATGAACATTTAATTATGCCAATGATTAACTCATGTAATATTGCCTCAGGTGGTCATGCTGGTAATACTGAAAGTATGATACAATGTGTTGAGATATCTATTAGATGTAATGTTAAAATTGGAGCTCACCCATCGTATCCTGATAGATTAAATTTTGGAAGAAAAAAAATGGATATTTCAAAACCTGAATTATCCTATAGTATAATTAGTCAAATTGAATCCCTAGAGAGCATAGCTAATTCATATGGAAAGAAAATAAATCATATTAAAGCTCATGGAGCATTATATAACGAAATGATACATGATTTAGAGCTTTCAGAACTATATCTTGACACATTAAAAGATTATAAATCAAAATATTCATTATATGTACCCTATAAATCTAAGATTGAAAATTTAGCTTTACAAAGAGGATTTGATATAATCTATGAAGTATTTGGAGATAGAAATTATAATGAAGATTTAAGCTTAGTCTCAAGGCAAAATGAAAATGCAATGATTAATGACCCTAAAGAAGTCATTAATCATTTAACATCAATTATAAAATCAAATGCAGTTAAAACAATTACAGGCGATACTCGTGAAATAGTATTTGACACAATATGTATTCATTCGGACACAAATAACTCAATAGAAATCCTTAAAGAGATTAATAGAGTTTTTAAGAACAGATAATGTTATGAAATATTTTATTTACAATGAAAATTCCATTTTAATTACCTTCGATTCTAATATAAACTCTGAATTAGTTTATAAAATTTCTTCTCTAAGAATTAAAATTGAACATGATTTTAATGAATATCTAATTGATGCTGTGCAGTCTATTAACTCATTGCTTATTATTTTTAAAAGAAATAAAATTTCAACCAATGATTTCTTAAATAAAATTAAGAATGTAAATTCTAAAAATATTACTCAAAAAGTGAAAAGTAAAATATGGGAAATACCTGTGTGTTATGATCTCACTTACGCTACTGATCTTGAGGAATTTTCGAAATCAAAAAATATATCCAAGAATGAGGTTATTCAATTACATAAATCTAAAATATATGATGTTATTTCTATGGGTTTCTTACCTGGTTTTATGTATTTAGGAACTACTGATTATAAACTCCACTGTGAAAGAAAACTTAAACCTTCTCTTGAAGTAAAAAGGGGCTCAATAGGTGTTGCATTGAATCAAACGTGTATTTACCCTCAAGATAGTCCTGGAGGATGGCATATTATAGGGATCTCTCCATTAGAGTTCTTTAATATGAAATCAAAATCTCCATGTTTTGTTAATCCAGGTGACAAAATTAAATTTTTAGAAATATCAAAATCTGCATTTGAAAAGTTAAAAAAAAATAAATCTTTTAAACCTAATTTTAGCTAAATGATAAAAGTACTTGATCCAGGTCTATACTCAACCATTCAGGATAATGGTAGATATGGGTATAGAAATATAGGCGTTCCGTATTCAGGGTTTATGGATAAAGAAAGTGCTTCTTCTGCTAATAAAATAGTTGGAAATGAAGTAAACGAAACTCTTTTGGAAATTACTTTAATGGGACCTAATTTACTTTTTAATAATAACTATACTTTATCTATAACTGGTGGAGATTTTAATCCGACAATTAATGATAAAAAAATAGAATTATATAAACCTATAGATGTTAAGTTAGGAGATATTCTAAAAATCAATCAAACAACAAAAGGAGCAAGATGTTATTTGGCTTTTTCAGGAGGTATAGCTGGTGAAAAATACCTAGGAAGCAAATCTTCTTTAAAGAACATTACTCCATCTTATTTTTTAAAAAAGGGAGATGAAATTAAAGTATCAAATAATAATAAATTAAATTATGTTCTTGATCATAAACTAAAATTAACAACAAGTAGTTTTTTGAATGTTTTTAGTGGACCTGAATTTAGTATTCTTAAGAAAGATTCTTTAAATAACTTATTCAATAAAGAGTTTACAATAGGTATTAACAATAGAATGGCTTATAATTTAACAGAACAAATTCAAACCAAAACCAAATCAATTATTTCATCTCCTGTATTACCAGGAACCGTTCAACTGACCCCTTCAGGAAATATTATAATTCTTCATAGAGATTGTCAAACAACAGGAGGATATCCTAGAATACTTCAATTAAATGAAAAATCTTTGGATGATTTGTCTCAATTTAAAAATGGGGATAAAATAAAACTTAAATTAATTAATTAGTAGAAATTTTTATTTCAATAAGTGGATTCTCTGAAAACTCTTTATCTAGTCTTTTCTTTATTCTAAAAAGCTTATTTAATTCTCTTTCTTTCTTTTTATTTGCTTTATCAATTTCAGGAAGAACTATTGTATCTCCTCTGACTTCTAATTTCATCTCATTTATAAGTTTCTCAATACTTTCCTCAGTTAATTTAATTTGTTTTCCAATTGCTTTTCTTTTTATAATTCCTGTTAGACTACTATCAATTTTTACATTTTTTACTCTGAGCAGTAATCTTACTAATTTACCAGGATCTTTAACTTGATAGGTTTGTAAATTACTAGAAGAAGAATTATAATAATTTTGATTTTTTAATTTTCTTCCATCTAAATTAATCTCTACAGGTCCGTTATGCCTGAAGCTAAATTCTCTTTTTGAAATGAACTCTTGAAGATTTATAACAATTTTTAAGCTTTCTCTATAGAATTGTGATCTTAGTAATCCACTAAGTAATTCATTTCTATCTCTAACTGTATATTCTTCTCCAAATAAAAATACCGTAGGAAGTCTTTTTGTTCCTACATTAACGTTACTCAGATCAACTTTAGTTCCTTCTTGCCCAGTTAAGTTAGAAGATGAAATTATTAAGATTAAAAGTATGTATAAAAAATATTTCACACTTAAAGCTATAAAAAAACTATGACTATTACTCTGGTACTATAAATACTTGAGGGTCAAAATCCCATAAAATTGGAAGTATAAAGAATACAAAAAGAGTTAATATTACAATTGAAAGCAAGTTCATCCATATACCTACACGAACCATATCAGGTATGCGTAGATATCCTGATCCAAAAACCACAGCGTTAGGAGGTGTTGCGACTGGTAACATAAACGCACAAGTTGCTGCAACTGTTGCTGAAACCATTAAAATGAATGGGTGGACATCTATTGTAATTGCCATTGGATACAAAATAGGTAATAACATAGCTGTAGTTGCTAGATTTGATGTGATTTCTGTTAGAAAATTAACTGCAGTAATCAAAATGATAACTAGTAAAAATAGTGAAACTCCATCCAATAAAGTCATTTGAGAACCTATCCATAAAGCTAATCCACTATCTTTAAAACCAGCAGCTAAAGCCATTCCTCCTCCAAATAGCAATAAAATTCCCCATGGTAGTTTTACAGCTTCTTCCCAGTTTATAAGTCGTCTTTCTTTATTTTTAGTAGGTATTAAGAAAATGATAATAGCTCCTATCATTGCAATAATAGTATCATCAATGGACGGAATAATTGATTTTAATAAAAAAGATCGACTAACCCATGCAAATGCAGTTAAACCAAATATTAGACCTACTAATTTTTCTTCATAGCTAATTTGACCTAATGCCATTAATTGTTTGCTAATCTCCTCTCTTCCACCAGGAAATTTTTTTTGTTTAAACTTAAAAGCAAAACTTGTAAGATATTTCCAGCATAGAAATAATAATATCATAGAAATTGGAAAACCAAATTTAAACCATTGTGCGAATGTGATTTCATAACCAAAGGTTTCTTCTACCACACCTGCTAAGACTAAATTAGGAGGTGTTCCAATCAAAGTACTTAAACCTCCAATAGAAGCACTATAAGCAATACCTAACATTAAAGCCTTTCCAAAAATTAAATTTTGTTTCTCAATAGTATTAGGATCATCTTTTAATTGAGTTACTATTGCAATAGCTATAGGTAACATCATAACTGCAGTTGCTGTATTTGAAATCCACATTGACATAAATGCAGTAGCCATCATAAATCCAAGAATAATATTTACGACATTAGTTCCAATTAAATTGATAATATTTAATGCTATACGTTTATGTAGATTCCATTTTTGGATAGCTATTGCAATTATAAAACCACCTATATATAAAAAAACATACTTGTGTCCAAAAGAAGCAGTTGTTTCGGAAAGTCCTAATCCACCGGTTAATGGAAACAAAATAATAGGTAATAAAGCTGTTACAGCTATTGGAATAGCTTCTGTAATCCACCATATTGCAATCCATACAGTTGAAGCAAGAATAGCATTCGCTCTAGGATTTAAACCTTCTGGATTAAAGAAAAATAAAATTAGAATGAATGCTAACGGCCCTGAAATTAAGCCGACCTTTTTAGAATTAGTATACATATTTGAATTATAAATTTAAAATTTTAAAACCATTTAAAAAAAAATAAATAATTTAGAATGTGGAAACTAAAAAGGTTGCTGTAATTGGTGGAGGAGCAGCTGGCTTTTTTGCTGCAATATCAGTAAAAGAAAACCACCCTAACCATCAAGTAACACTTTTTGAAAAAACATATAAAGTCTTATCTAAAGTAAGAGTATCTGGAGGAGGACGTTGCAATGTTACTCATGACTGCTCTGACATACCAACTCTTTGTGAGGCATATCCTCGCGGAGGTAAAAAACTAAAGTCACTCTTTTATCAGTTTAGTAAATCTGATACTGTAGATTGGTTTGAAACTCGTGGAATACCATTAAAAACAGAAAAAGATGGCAGGATGTTTCCTAAATCTAATAACTCACAAAGTATAATTGATTGTTTAGAAAGTGAAATAGATCGGCTAAAAGTGACTTTAAAACTGGGTCAAACCATTGAGAAAATTGAACAAGATGGAATAGGGTGGAAGTTAAACTTTAAAGATCAGTCAAATAAAAAATTTGACATTGTTATTATAGCAACGGGTGGAAGTCCCAAAATTACCGGTTTTGATTGGTTGAGAAACTTAGATCATAATATTATACCTCCTGTACCTTCATTATTCACTTTTAACATGCCAAATGAACCTATTAAAAAACTTATGGGATTGGTTGTTGAAAATGCGCGAGTTATGATTAAAAACACTAAAATTAAGACTCAAGGCCCTTTACTTATAACTCATTGGGGTATGAGTGGACCTGCAATTCTAAAAGCATCTGCTTTTGGAGCGAGAGAATTAAGTGATCGTGAATACGAGTTTAAAATACAAGTTAATTGGGTTGATGTGACTAATACTGAGTTACTTTTTAAAAAACTACTGGATCTAAGTCAAGTATTTAGTCAAAAGTCAATTGGAAGTCAGAATGTCTTTATTATGCCAAATCGTCTTTGGAACTATTTACTATTCAAAGTTGAAATTCCTTCAGATAAAAAATGGAATGAAATTGGAAAAAAGAAATTTAGGGAATTGGTAAGCATTTTAACACAAGATGAATACCAGGTTTCGGGTAAAACAACTTTTAAAGAAGAATTTGTAACCTGTGGAGGAATTGATTTGAGTGAAATAAATCTTAAAACCATGCAAAGTAAAAAAGCCAATAATCTTTATTTTGCAGGTGAGATAATTGATGTTGATGCAATAACTGGAGGTTATAATTTTCAGGCTGCTTGGAGTGGAGGGTATATAGCAGGAAAGTTAGGAAGTTAATAATAACACTTAATATATAAAAAAACCCCTACCTAAAAGTAAGGGTTTAAATTATTGAGCGGAGAAAGAGGGATTCGAACCCCCGGAGGTATGACCCTCAACAGTTTTCAAGACTGCCGCATTCGACCACTCTGCCATTTCTCCAAATGCAGTTGCAAATATACACGATTTTAGATATAAAAAAATTTTTTAATCTAAGGTGAATCAAAAAATAATTATCTTATTTTTAGTCTTATGCTGTTAGATATAAATTCAATCTTACTACTTGTTGGAATTGGACTTTTTGCTGGTGTTGTAAACACTCTAGCTGGTGGAGGGTCACTTGTCACTTTACCTGTATTAATTCTGTTTATGGGGCTAGATGAAGCTACTGCTAATGGTACTAATAGATTAATGGTTATATCAGCTGCTATTGTTGCTAGTTATGGATATAGAAGTAAGAAAATTATAACTCATCCATATGGATTATATTTTGGAATAGTAGCTACATTTGGAGCAATAATTGGTGCTAAAATTGCTATTGATATCGATGGAGATACCTTCAAGAGATTTTTGGCAATTATTATGATAACCGTTGGTATTATAATTGTATTTAGATCCAAGTCAATTGCATCTTTAGATCTTCCAGAAAGACTAACAGGAAAATATTTAATAGCAGGATTAATAGGTTTCTTTTTCATCGGTATATATGGAGGATTTCTTCAGGCTGGAGTTGGTATTGTAATAATGCTTTTGCTTACTCAATTAAATAGAATTAACCTTTTAAGAACTAATTCAATTAAAGCTTTCTCTGTTTTTATTTATTCTATTGCAGCTGTTGTAATTTTTGCATTGGACGGTAAGATATTATGGATGGTAGGTCTTTGGATGGTACTAGGTTCTGTGATAGGAGCATGGCTGTCTAGCAGGTGGTCAGTCAAAAAAGGTGATAAAGTAATAAGAATTACACTTTTAATAATGGTCTCTTATATGGCTGTCAAACTCTGGTTAGACACTTTTAATAGTTAGTATAATCGACTATGCTTAATCCATAACCAGAAAGTCCTACACGATGTTTCTGTTCCGAGTTGCTTAAAAGATTAACTTTAGAAATATCCAGATCATGTAAAATTTGAGCACCAATTCCAAAATCTCTAAAATCAATTTTAGGTTTTTCAGAATCTTCAATCATAGAATTAAGTTTTTTTAATATATTTTCAGATGATTGATTTTGATTAATAAAAATAACAGCACCTTTTCCCGCTTTATTAATCTGATCAAAAATTTTATCATATTTTTTTTCATTAGTACCCGATAATATCTTAGTAACGTCGTTATCAGCAACTGATGAATTTATTCTTGTTAAAACAACCTCATCTTTATTCCATTTACCAAGAGTTAATGCTATATGAACTTGATCGTTATTAGTTTGTTTATAAGCTCTTATTCTATAATCTCCAAAGTTGGTTTTAACTTCTTTATCAAAGTTTTTGTTGATTAAGCTATCGTTCTTCATCCTATAAGCAACAAGATCTTCAATTGAGACTAATCTTAAATTAAATTTTTCAGCAACCTTAATCAATTCAGGTAATCTAGACATAGAGCCATCATCATTCATTATTTCAACTATAACTCCTGCAGATTTAAAACCTGCAAGACGAGCAAAGTCTATAGCTGCTTCTGTGTGTCCTGTTCGCCTAAGTACACCACCGTTTTTAGCAATTAAAGGAAATATATGTCCAGGTCTTTGAAGGTCCTCAGGTTTTGTATTTTTATCCACCAATGCTTTAACTGTTTTAGATCTATCAGAAGCAGATACTCCTGAAGTTACTCCATTTCCTTTTAAATCAACAGATACGGTAAATGCTGTTTCAAGAGGGTCTGTGTTATTGGGAACCATTTTTTCAAGATTCAGTTTAGAACATAATTTCTCTGACATTGGAACACATATTAACCCTCTACCATTTTTTGCCATAAAATTAATCTTTGAGGAATCAATTGTCTCTGCAGCAGTTATGAAATCTCCTTCGTTTTCTCTATTTTCATCATCAACAACTATAATAATTTCACCTTTCTTAACAGCAGAAATTGCATCCTCTATTTTATCTAACTTTATCTTAGTCATTTTTTGAATTTAAATTTATTAATTAATTGTATTGTCTTATCATATAATTTAAAACTAACACCTCTGTCTGCTGATACAATTTTAGTAAGATAAATAGCAAAAGGAGCTATAACAAATGTTGATATCCAGCTTCCTAAAAAAGGACTTATTGAACTATCTTCTGCAGCATTTTTTCCAAAAACACCTATGTAGTGATAAGTTAAAAATATAACGATTGATAAAACTAGAGGAAGACCTAGCCCTCCTTTTCTGATAATTGCACCTAATGAAGCTCCTATAAGAAATAAAAAAATGCATGCAAAGACCAAACTATATCTTTCATTAGCTGTAAGCTTATGAAGATTTATAAGTTTTTCCTGTAAGAAAAAAACCTTTTTTTTACCACTTAATTGTCTCAAGTAAACATCAATTTCTTCATTGGCCATAGATAAAACACCATTTATCTCATAGAACTCAGGATCATCTAGTAAATTGAGAAAAGAATTATTTAAATTAAAATCATTTAATACAAATTGATTAGAATTTATATTAGGAAGCTTTCTTAAGGTGTGGCCAATCATAAAAACTTCTCCAAATGATGATTTATCATTTCTATATTTAATTTCTAGAGTATCTGAGTTTTGTTTGAGTTGACTTACTTTTTGCATTCTATATGTTGACCTATAATTCTCCTCATCTAAATTAATATTGTTAAATTCTGAAATATCAATATTTAAGATGTACTCATCAAATGAAGCTCTAGAATGAGGGTATTTTTGTTTTTCAGCAGTAGTAGATGCAATTAACTCTTCATACCTATTTCCATTTCTCAAAATCAATTGAAGATATGATTCGTTTTCATTTCTTACTTCCCCTGTTTCTGCTTTAATTACAAGTCTATTAATTTCGTCATCTGATATGCTATGAAGAATAATGTCTTCTAAATATTGATCATTATCTCCATACTTTTTAACTACTTTTATATTCATATCTCCTATGTCATTAAAAATTCCCTCACGAATACTTAGAGTGGGTTTAAGTTTAGCCAAGTTTTTTCTCAAATTATATGATTTTAGCTCACCATAAGTAACTACATTATCTGAAAAATAAAAAGATCCAATTCCAAGTAAAATATGAAAAATTAAGAGTGTCATCATACTTCTGACTATAGATATTCCATTTGATTTCATCGCAATAAACTCATAGTTTTCAGAAAGAGTACCATAGGTAGTCAAGGAAGCAAGAAGTATTGATAAAGGTAAAACTAGAGGAACTAGTTTTGGAGAAAAATACATAAAAAACTTACCAATTGTAAAAATATCCAAACCTTTACCTGCAAGCTCATCTATATAAAGCCAGAATGTCTGAATTATAAATATTAAAAAACATATAGCAAAAACGCCAATGAATCTTGTCAAGTATAACTTTAATATGTATTTATCTAATATTTTCAATTTTCAGTAACTATTAAATAATTCTTGTAATCATTTAATTCAAATTTAAATAAAGAGAAGGGAACGTTTAAATTATAATCATAAGTTAATGTTAAAAACGTATAAATTTGATTACCAGTTTCTTTTTCAATCATTTCAATTCTCTCGATAGATAGATTAGAATTAATAAATATATTGTAAATGATTTCTTCTTCTTCATGACTTTCAGCGGTAATAATATAAGATCCATTGTTTATGTTTTGTATTTCTAAATCAAATCCTTTTAAAAAAAAATTAAATATCTGATTTGGAGAAAAATTAAAAAACGAAGTGTTTTCAGTACTTATTATTATCTCTTTATTTTCATGAATAATTGTGTAAAATTTTTCACCATCATATATCTGATCAATTTCACTCGTGTCTATCAAATAGTTTTCCTGCTTAATGTAAAATTCTCCACTAATTGGAAAAAGATTATTTTCAAATTTTGAAGAAATATTAAACTTATAGAACACATTTTTTAATGATAAGGTATTTTCTTTAACTCTTTTAAGGATATCAATTGCAGATTCTTGAGCTGATAGATTTGAAAAACCTAAAAGAATTACTATAATTTTTATTAGTATTTTATTTATGCCCACTACTCAAAAGAGTTTCTAATGAATTAAAATCTGAAATTAAAACTTGTCTTGGTTTACTCCCCTCAAAAGGACCTACAATACCAGCATCTTCCATCTGATCAATTAATCTTCCAGCTCGATTATATCCTAGTTTAAGTTTTCTTTGAAGTAAAGAGGCAGATCCTTGTTGGTTTGAAACAATTACTCTAGCCGCTTCATTAAACATCGAGTCTCTATCCTCTATGGATATATCTGATGAAGACCCGCTGTCATCTTTTGAATATTCAGGAAGTTCATATGCAGTAGGATAACCCATTTGAGATCCAATAAACTCGGATAACCTTTCCACTTCTGGAGTATCAATAAACCCACATTGTATTCTGGTTAGATCATTTGATTGTGAATATAATAAATCTCCTCTTCCAATCAATTGCTCTGCTCCTCCTGTGTCTAATATTGTTCTTGAATCAATTTTAGAGGTAACTCTGAATGCAATTCTAGCAGGAAAATTTGCTTTAATTAAACCTGTTATTACATTTACAGAGGGTCTTTGTGTAGCAATTATTAGGTGAATACCAACAGCTCTTGAAAGTTGAGCTAATCTTGCTAATGGAGTCTCTACTTCTTTTCCAGCTGTCATTATTAAATCTGCAAACTCATCTATTACAAGAACAATGTATGGTAAAAAAGTATGTCCATTTTCTGGATTTAATTTTCTAGATATAAACTTTGTATTATATTCTTTAATATTTCTAGTCATCGCATCCTTAAGTAATTCATACCTCTTATCCATTTCCATACATAACGAATTAAGTGTATTAATTACTTTATCATTATCTATAATGATTGCATCTTCTGATTCAGGAAGTTTTGCTAAATAATGTCTTTCGATTTTATTATAAATTGATAATTCAATTTTTTTTGGATCTACTAAGACAAATTTTACTTGAGCTGGATGTTTTTTATAAAGAATAGATGTTAGAATAGCATTAATACCTACTGACTTACCTTGGCCTGTAGCTCCCGCCATTAATAGATGTGGCATCTTAGTTAAATCAACAATAAATGTTTCATTGCTAATTGTTTTTCCAATTGCAATTGGAAGTTCCATGTCAGACTCAATATATTTTTTCGAAGAAATAAGGGATTTCATTGAAACAATAGATTTCTTTTTGTTTGGAACTTCGATTCCAATAGTTCCTTTACCAGGTATTGGAGCAATTATTCTTATTCCGAGTGCTGAAAGAGATAAAGCAATATCATCTTCAAGATTTTTGATTTTTGAAATCCTTACTCCTGCATCAGGAATTATTTCATATAGAGTAACCGTAGGACCTATGGTAGCTTTAATTTGCTTTATACCAATGTTATAATTTTTTAGAGTATCAACTATTTTATTTTTGTTGGTTTCAAGTTCATCTTGATCAATTTTAATAGTTCCATCTCCATAATCCTTTAAAAGATCAATACTTGGATTTTTAAAATTACTTAAATCTAGAGTAGGGTCAAATTTCTTAAGATCAGCCCTATTAAAGCTAATATTCTTAGTGCTCTTTTCCTCAAAATTTATTTCTTCAACTTCCATTGAAATACTTTCATCATTTTCATCAGTAGGTTCTGATTTTATCAAATTTTCATCATTGAGTTTTGACTCTAGATTAACTTCTATGTTTGAGTCTTCAACATTTGTCTCCTCAAATATTCCATTTTTAAGTTTATCATCTTTAAATTTTTCTTCTGATTTTTTTGGAATAGAAAGTTTGCTGAATAATGTCACTATTGAATTGGGAGTGATATTCCATAAGACTGCAATTGATAAAATAAAGATGAAACTTATTACTAGTACTGTTCCTGTCAGTCCAATATAAGTCTTAAGAAATGAATTAATTTCAAACCCAACTATACCCGTTTGAATTGGAAAATAATTACTAATATATCCAGTCAATATAGTGGTCCATATAGTTAGTATTAATAACCAATTAATTTTTTTAATTAAGTCAAGTATTTTTTTATTGAAAAGAAGATAATAGGATGAAATAAATAGAATTATAGGTAGAATAAAACTAGAGATCCCAAATAGACTATAAATAAAAAAATGACTTATTGAAGCACCTACTTTCCCTAATATGTTTTCAACTTCAATACTTCTATCAAGAAGGCTTCCTATATTACTTTGATCAACTCTCCAGTTATACATATATGATATAAATGAGGTGAAAAGTATTACAGAAATAAATAGAAGAATATAGCCAAGTATAACTTTAAATTTGTTTACATCGGCTTTTTTCTTGCTACTCATAAATAAACAGTATTATACAAAAATACAAATATGAGTTTAGATAATTAATTTTTATCTCCTAAAGTCCTAATTTTTATTCTAAATGCAGCATATATTAGTGTCATAAATGGACTTATCCAATTAAAAACTGCATAAATAAAGTATTCACCAACACCAACTCCTAGAACAGAAGAATGGTAGGCACCACATGAGTTCCATGGAATTAAAGCAGATGTAACTGTTGCAGAATCTTCAAGGGTTCTACTTAAATTTTCGGGTGCAAGATTTTTGTCTTTAAAAGCTTTTTCAAACATTTTACCTGAAACTACAATTGAAAGATATTGGTCTGAAGCACTAACATTTAATGCCAAACAAGATGCCACGGTACTTGCAAATAATTTAAATGATGTATCAGCCCATTGTAAAAGTGTTTTGCTAATGGTTTTAAGTGCTCCAATAGCCTCCATTACTCCGCCAAAAACCATGGTGCCAATAACTAAAAATATTGTATTCATCATACCTAGCATTCCTCCTGTTGAAAATAAATCATTTAATATCACATTATTAGTTTCAATGTTTACAGATCCAGTTATTGTATCCATAATTACAACATAAGTATTAGTAAGTTTAGAATAACTGCCAGTAGAAAGTTCTGATATGATTTGTGGTTGAAATATTATAGCAAATAATGCACCTACCAATGTTCCAATTACTAATGCTATTAAAGGAGGTGTTTTTTTAATAATCATAATTAAAACTAATATTGGGACAGTAAACAATATTAATGAAATATTAAACTTTTCAGTAATAGCTGTAAGCAAATAAGTATTATCAGTTGAACCATCAGAAACTTGCATAAATCCAAGAATAATAAAAACAATTAGAGTTATTGATATACTAGGGATGGTAGTGTATGTTAAATATTTAATGTGTCTAAATAAATCAACTTTTGTAACAGCTGCAGCAAGATTAGTTGTATCGCTAAGTGGAGAAAGTTTATCCCCAAAATAAGCACCTGCAATCACTGCTCCTCCAACCATTCCTGGGGGTATGCCTAGAGCTTTCCCAATTCCTACTAATGCAATACCAACTGTTGCAGATGTAGTCCAACTACTTCCTGTTGCTACAGATATAATAGAGCATATTACAACACAAGCTGGAAGAAAGATGTTAGGATCTAGTATTTTAAGGCCATAATAAACCATTGCAGGTATAATACCACTGATCATCCAAGTACCTGCTAATGCTCCAACAAATAATAATATTAATAATGCTCCTGTAACTGACTTAACACTATTAGAGATGTTTTTGAGTATCTCTTTATATGATACTTTATAAATAAAACCTATTGATGCACCAAATAACCCAGATAAAATTAGAATAAACTGATTGGTTCCGTTTAATGAATCATCTCCGTATATAAAAACATTAATACTAAGGAGTAAAACAAGAAAAAAAATAGGAAGTAGTGCTATTCCAATCGGTAAATTTACACTAGAAGAATTTTTCAAAATATAAGCTATATTTTACAAGTTCAGAAAAAAAAACCTAACCATAAATATAATAGGATACTTATTTGTTTAAACTTTAGTTATTTTTACTGGGTGGGAAACAAAATTGAAACAATTTTTCAAAGTAAAATCTCATCACTAAAGCATTCTAAATTTTTAATTGCTTTAAGTGGTGGAGTTGACAGTATGGTTCTTGCAAATTTATTCCTGAAAAACAATTTAAGTTTTTCTGTTGCTCATTGTAATTTTAATCTAAGGACTAAAGAAAGTGATGATGACGAAAAATTTATTTTTGATTGGTCTACAGAAAATGAAATTGAGTGTTACATTTCAAAATTTAATACTACTGATTATTGTAAAAAAAATAATTTTGGAATTCAAGAAGGTGCTAGAAATTTAAGATATGAATGGTTTAATGAGCTCAAGAATCTTCACGATTTTGATTATATAGTAACTGCTCATCATCTAGATGATCAAATTGAAACATATTTAATAAATTCTATGAGAGGTTCTGGATTAAATGGACTTACAGGCATTACTGAAAAAACTGAATCTTTATTGAGGCCTCTTCTTAAAATCTTGAAGAATGATATTTTAGTATATGCTAAGTCAAATAATATTGACTTTAGAGAGGATTCATCTAATTCTAAAAATGATTACTTCAGGAATATGATAAGAAATTTAATCATTCCTCAGTTTAAAAAATTTGATGATAATGTTATGTTAAAGTTCCAAACAACTATTAATAACTTAAACTCTACTAAGATATTTGCAGACATAATTATTAATCAAACAAAGAAATTAATCTTCATTTTTGAAACTGATAAAATAAAAGTTAAAATTGATGATTTAAAAAAATTAGATCCTGTTGAATATTATATTCACCATCTATTTATTGATTACAAATTTGATTTTAAAGAAATTATTAAATTATTTGACTCTGACACAGGTAAGTATATTAGTTCAAATACACACATATTAACAAAGAATAAAAAATTCTTAATAATCACTAAAAATGATTAAAAATTTACTGTTTGCATTTATAACCCTTCTGCCACTTAGCGCACAGGATACCGAACCTGTTTCCTGGACATATGAGGTAACAAAGCTGAACAGTCTAGAATATCAAATTTCTTTAAATGCAGAAATAATTGATGGTTGGAAGCTATATTCTCAATTCTCTCCTGAAGAGGGATCTGTTGCAACTAGTTTTACATTTTTAAATAATGACAATGACTATGTTGCCAATGAAACTTTTAATGAAGATCCTTACATTATTGGATATGACAACGTGTTCAAAATGGATCTGTTTTATTTTGAGGAAAAAGCAAATTTTAATCAGTTATTAAAACTTAACAATAAGGATATTAATCAAGTTAAAGTTGAAGTTGACTATTCATCATGTGATGATGAGCTATGTATTTTTCGAAATGAAACATTTAATATAGTTCTTGATAAAAGCAAGAAAATAGTTCAAGATGATAACGTTACTTTAGATGATATTAAGAAATATAATTTACTTGAATTAGACCTTGACAAAACTAGTTATAATAGTTTTGATGTAATTCAGTCATCTAATTATTTTGAAATTTTCATTTTTGGATTACTTGCGGGATTTTTAGCTTTATTAACCCCTTGTATCTTTCCTATGATACCGTTGACTGTTTCATATTTCATAGATCAAAACAAGCTAAAGTATAACAGTTTAATTTCAGCATCTTTATATGGTGCCTTTATAATTTTAATATATATACTATTAAGTATTCCATTTCATTTATTTGATAGTTTAAATCCAAATATTTTAAATACAATTTCTACAAATGTCTATGTGAATATTACATTCTTCATAGTATTTATATTATTTGCAATTTCATTTTTTGGATATTTTGACATTGTAATACCTAGTAATTTAATATCTGGATCTGAAAAGAAATCTGAGAAAGGTGGATTAGTTGGTATATTTTTCATGTCTCTAACTTTAGCATTAGTATCTTTTTCTTGTACTGGACCAATATTAGGTTCATTGTTGGCAGGTTCATTATCATCTACTCAATCGGGTGCAATGCAACTATCTTTTGGTATGTTTGGTTTTGGCCTTGCTTTAGCACTCCCTTTTACTTTTTTGGCATTTTATCCTAAATACTTATCTGTTATACCTAAGTCTGGAATTTGGTTAAAAAAACTAAAGGTTTCATTAGGTTTTATAGAATTGGCTCTTGCATTTAAGTTTCTTTCAAATGCAGATCTGGTCGAAGGTTGGGGTATACTAAAGAGAGAGATCTTTATAATCATTTGGGTAGTAATATTTATAATGCTTTCATTTTATCTTTTTAGATCTCAAGCTAATAAGATTAATTATAAAAATATTTTTGGATGGATTTTTTTATTTTTCTCTTTGTATTTGAGTTCTGGACTTATAGATAGTAAAAACGTTAGATTTTTAAGTGGTATTTTACCTCCTGAATTTTATTCTATTGAAAGTAAATCAAATGATTGCCCGCTAGGTCTAAACTGCTTTAAAGACTATGATGTCGGTAAAAAATATGCTATTGAAAATGAAAAGATTATTCTTTTAGATTTTACTGGGTGGGCTTGCGCTAACTGTAGGAGAATGGAAGAAAATGTATGGTCAAAGCCTACAATATTTAATTTGCTTGATAATAATTTTATTATAATCTCGTTGTACGTTGATGATAGATCTGTTCTTTCTCAAGATCAAGCATTTAAATATTTGAATCAATCAGGGAATATTCAATATGTAAACAATGTTGGGAGAAGATGGTCTCTTTTTCAGCAAGTTAATTTTAATAATGCATCTCAACCATATTATGTAGCAATGCTTCCATCGGGAAAAGTTTTATCTGAGCCAATACAATATACATCAGAAGAAAATTTTAAAAATTGGCTTGAATTATCTATTGATGAATCAAATAAGTAACTTACTTTTTAATATATACTTCTTCAAAAGGAATCCTAAATCTTTCACCGTAAACCCCTTCTTTTAATCTAATTCCGCATCCTATTATCATATTAATTTCAGACTTTTTATTTAGTTTCAATAAACTTTTAATTTTAAGTGAGTCAAAGCCTTCCATAGGACATGTGTCATATCCAAATCCAGCCATACTTATCATGAAATTTTGAGATGCTAATGCTGCACTTTTATGAGCAATAATCCTGGTATCAGATGCTCTTAGCTGCCTATACATTACTCTAAATAGTCCAATTACAGAAGCAATAATATATTTTAAGAGACTTATTATACCTAGAAAATCTTTGTATACAAAGGGGATAGCTCTTTTATAGTATTTTTGTGTTAAATCATAATTTCTATCACTTAGGTTTTTTTTTGTTGAATTAAAAAAATCAATATTTTGAGTAGCTCGGATTTTCCATAAATCTTTTCTAACCACAGTTATTACAATTTGCTTAGCTGTTGAAGCGGCAGGTTGATTAAAGCATATTTTTGAAATTTTACTTAATAATTCCTTGTTAGTAATATGATAAAATTCCCAGAGTTGAAGATTGCTGCTAGTAGGAGCTAATACTCCATTTTCAATACATTTTTTAACAATATTTGAGTTTAATTCTTTACTAGGGTCAAACTTTCTGACAGATCTTCTATGCTTTATTGCCTCGCTAACAGTCTTCTCCATATTATAGTTTCTCCAATAATTTTTTTATAAATTTAAATGAGTTCGGGTAGGGTCCGTATCTAAATGGAATATCAAACATTCTCTTTTTCTTGAGAACAGGTTTATGGTGACTGAAAGTATCAAAACTAAATTTACCTCTATAAGCACCCATTCCACTTTCTCCAATACCACCAAATGGTAGATTCGAATTCACATAATGTATTAGAGTATCATTTACTACACACCCACCAAACTTATTTGAACTAATTAGTTTGTCAATAAAATTTTGATTTTTAGAAAATATATAGAATGCGAGTGGTGTTGGATTTAGGTTTAGTATTTTATTTAAATCATTTTCATTTTCATACGATATAATTGGTAAAATAGGTCCAAAAATTTCCTCTTTCATGATTTCTGAATTTATGTCAGGATCAATAACCAATGTAGGTTCTAAATAAAGGTTGGTCTCGTCTATTTTACCTCCAAATTCAATATTTTGATTATTAAGATTTTC
Source organism: uncultured Bacteroidota bacterium (assembly GCA_902509805.1). Next base: position 11,484 of record CABWZL010000005.1, on the reverse strand, counting down.
TTTTAGTCTTAATATGTTGGCTTTGTTTATAATCCTACCATAACTATCAGAATTATAAGGAATGTTTCCAAAAGTTGAAATAATATTTTTTTTGAGCATTGAAATCAACTCACTTTTAACATGATTGTTAACAAGTACATAATCTGGAGCGATACAAGTTTGACCACAATTCACAAATTTACCTGAAACTATTCTTTTGGCTGTTTTGTCAATATCAACATTACTATCCACTATACATGGACTTTTACCTCCAAGCTCTAATGTAGTAGGGGTTAAGTGTTTTGCTGCCTTCTCAGCTACAATTTTTCCAATTCTTGTACTTCCTGTAAACAATATATAATCCCATTTTTTATCAAGAAGATATTTAGCAGTTTCAGCATCACCCTCAATAACAGATACTAGGTTTTGAGGAAAAACATTAAAAATCAATTCTTTAAGTACTGAAGATGTATTTGGAGCTAATTCAGATGGTTTTATAATAACTGAATTCCCTGCACCTACTGCACCTATTAGTGGAGTAAGCGATAATTGAAATGGATAATTCCATGGAGTAATAATAAGAACTTGTCCATAGGGTTCAGGTATAAGATAGTTTGATGATGGAAAATTAAATATAGATCCCTTAACTTTTTTCATTTTTGACCATTTCCTTAATTTTCTTAAGAATAATTTAATTTCTCTTTTAACTAGAAGAACTTCAGATAAAAACGATTCAAATTCATGTTTATTTAAATCTTTTTTTAAAGCTTCATAGATTTTATCCTCTGTTTTACTAATTTCCTTTAAAAGTGAATTTAAAATTTGAATTCTATAGTTAACAGAATTAGAGTTAGTTTTATTAAATTCTTTTTGTGAATTAATTATAATATCAATTTCTTTGTTATCCATTATGCGCTAAATTTAATTATTTAAATTCAATATTAACATATAAGATTTGGGTGTAATATATTTACAAGTGTAAACAGTTGATTTTAAAGTTTTTAAATTTAAATTCATTTGTTTGAACGTAGTTATAAATTAAAGATTCATTAAGAAATGAATTTACATGGTAATAATTTTAAGCAAAATATTTTTTTTATATGTTAAATAAATATAGTCGTATAGTAACAAAGGATGATTCCCAGCCTGCTGCACAAGCAATGCTTCACGCTATTGGTTTATCAGAAGATGACTTTGATAAACCTTTTATTGGAGTAGCTAGTACTGGTTACGAAGGAAATCCATGTAACATGCATCTAAATGATTTATCTGTAAAAATAAGAGAGAGTATAGTAAACTCAAATTATGTTGGTTTAATATTTAATACAATAGGTGTTAGTGATGGAATATCAATGGGAACTTTAGGTATGAGATATTCTTTACCTTCTAGAGATATTATAGCTGATTCTATGGAAACTGTAGTTCAAGCTATGTCGTACGATGGACTTGTCACAGTAGTTGGCTGTGATAAAAATATGCCGGGTGCCTTAATGGCAATGCTTAGATTAAATAGACCTAGTTTACTTGTTTATGGAGGCACAATAGATTCAGGTTGTTATAATAATAAAGAGCTAGATGTAGTTTCAGCTTTTGAAGCCTGGGGTGAAAAAGTTTCTGGAAAGATTGATGAAGATGAATATAAAAATGTAATTAAGAATGCTTGTCCTGGAGCTGGAGCATGTGGAGGTATGTATACAGCTAACACTATGGCTTCTGCAATTGAAGCTTTAGGCATGTCACTTCCTTACAACTCCTCTAATCCGGCTATAAGTGACGATAAAATTAATGAGTGTAATCAAATTGGTTCTGCAATGAAATTACTCATTGAAAAAGATATTAAGCCATCTGATATAGTTACAAAGAAATCACTTGAAAATGCTTTAAGACTGATTACAGTCCTTGGAGGATCTACTAATGCAGTTCTTCATTTTTTAGCTATTTCTAGAGCTGCTAATTTGGATTTAACAATAGATTATTTTCAGGAAATAAGTAATTCAACTCCCTTTTTAGCTAACCTAAAGCCAAGTGGTAAATATTTAATGAAAGATTTACACAAAATTGGAGGAGTACCTTCAGTTTTAAAATACATGCTAGAAAATAAAATGTTACATGGAGATTGTATGACAGTAACAGGTAAAACTCTTGAAGAAAATTTATCTGAAATTGACTCACCAGACATGAGCTCTAATAATATTATTTTTCCTATTTCAAATCCCATTAAAAAGACAGGACATATTCAAATTCTTAAAGGAAACCTTGCTGAACTTGGATGTGTTGCAAAAATTACAGGTAAAGAAGGTTTAAAGTTTACAGGTCCGGCTAAAGTTTTTAATGGTGAATTTGAATGTCTTGAGGCTATAAAACAGTCTAAAGTTAATAAAGGAGAAGTAGTAGTTATAAGGTATGAGGGTCCAAAGGGTGGGCCTGGAATGCCGGAAATGCTTAAACCTACTTCTGCAATTATGGGAGCGGGACTTGGAAAAGATGTTGCCTTGATAACTGATGGAAGATTTTCAGGTGGAACTCATGGATTTGTTGTTGGTCATATTGTACCAGAAGCATATGAAGGTGGTACTTTAGCAATTGTTGAAAATGGAGATATTATTACAATTGATTCTGAACAAAATTTAATAAATGTTGATATTTCAGAGAATGAGATAACAAATAGAATTAAAAATTGGACTCAACCAGATCCAAAAATTGATAAAGGAATTTTATATAAATATGTTAAATCAGTTTCAAATGCATCAAATGGCTGTGTTACAGATGAATAAGTGTTATGAAAAATAAAAATATAAGTGGAGCTGAAGCTGTAGTTCACTCTTTATTAAATGAGGGTGTTGATTTAGTTTGGGGTTATCCAGGTGGTGCAATAATGCCCGTATATGATGAATTCTATAAGTTTCAAGATGAGTTAAAACATGTTTTAGCAAGACATGAACAAGGAGCAGTTCATGCAGCTCAGGGATATGCAAGATCTTCAGGAAAAGTTGGTGTAGCAATTGCAACATCTGGACCAGGTGCAACTAACCTAGTTACTGGTATCGCTGATGCACAAATTGATTCAACTCCAATTGTTTGTATAACAGGTCAAGTCTCTTCACATTTACTAGGTTCTGATGCATTTCAAGAAACTGATATTATAGGAATCTCAATGCCTGTTACTAAATGGAACTATCAAATAACAAAAGCATCTGAAATTCCTGAAATATTTGCAAAAGCTTTTTATATAGCAAGATCAGGAAGACCAGGCCCTGTTTTAATAGATATAACTAAAGATGCTCAATTTGAATTATTTGACTATAAATATTCTAAATGTAAGGGTATAAGAAGCTATAATCCATTTCCTGCTATTAACAACACATCAATAGATAATGCAGTTGAGTTAATTAATAAGGCAAAAAAACCATTTATTGTCTGGGGACAAGGTGTAATTCTAGGAAATGCAGAATTAGAATTTAAAGACTTTGTTGAGAAAAGTGGAATCCCTGCAGCCTGGACAATTCTTGGCTTATCTGCACTTCCAACTTCCCATGAATTAAACGTTGGAATGGTTGGGATGCATGGAAATTATGGTCCTAATATTTTAACCAATGAATGTGATTTGCTTATTGCTGTTGGAATGAGGTTTGATGATAGAGTAACTGGTGATCCAAATACTTATGCATCACAAGCAAAAATAATCCATTTTGATATTGATCCAGCAGAGATAAATAAGAATATCAATGTAGATGTTCCTGTTATTGGAGACTGTAAAGAATCTCTAAAACTTATTACAAAAAAAATACAAAATAAAACACATGATAAATGGATTTCCAGGTTTGATGATTTAATGAAAATTGAATTTGAAAAAGTTATTAATTCTGATTTAAATCCAATCAAAGAAGGTTTAACCATGGGTGAATCAATAATTGCTATTAATGAATACACTAATGGAGATGCTATTATTGTTACAGATGTAGGTCAACACCAAATGGTGGCTTGTAGGTATGCTAACTTTATTCAATCTAAAAGTAATATTACATCTGGTGGCCTAGGTACAATGGGATTCGCTCTCCCTGCTGCAATGGGTGCAAAAATGGGAGCATTAGAAAGAGAAGTTGTAGCTGTAATTGGAGATGGTGGTTATCAAATGACTATTCAAGAATTAGGCACAATTTTTCAATTACAAATTCCAGTTAAAATAGTTGTGTTAAACAATGATTTTCTTGGAATGGTTCGTCAATGGCAACAATTATTTTTTGATAAAAGATATGCTTCAACTGAAATGGTAAATCCAGATTTTGTTGCAATTGCCAAAGGTTATTATTTAGATTCTGAGAGAGTAAAGGATAGGAAAGATCTAAAACCTGCAGTTGAAAGAATGATTAACTCTAAGAAGCCTTATGTTTTGGAGATATGCGTAGAAAAAGAAAATAACGTTTTTCCGATGATACCCTCAGGTGCTTCGGTTTCTGATGTAAGATTAAGTTAAAATGGAAAATAAAAAAAATTATACAATTTCAGTTTATACTGAAAACAATGTAGGTCTTTTACATAGGCTTTCTGCAATATTTTTAAAACGTCATATTAATATTGAAAGTTTTACTACTTCTGAATGTGAAATTAAAGATGTCTTTAGATTTATAATAGTTGTTAAGATGACCAAAGATGATGTCCAAAAAGTAGCTAAGCAGATTGAAAAACAAGTTGAAGTTATTAGAGTTTTTTATCACACTGATAATGAAACAATTTTTCAAGAATCAGCTCTTTATAAAATGAAATCATCATCTCTTTTTGAAGAAAGACATATTCAGAATATTATTAAAGAATCTAACGCAAGAATTGTAACTGTTAATCCTGACTTTTTTGTTATAGAAAAAACTGGTTTTAGAGATGATACAGAAAAACTTTATAAAGATTTGGAACAGTTCGGTCTTCTTCAATTTACTAGATCTGGAAGAATTGCAGTTTCAAAAGAAAAAATGGGTATATCAGAAATTTTGAATACTTTTAAAAATCAAAAATAAAAACAATGAAAAATTATTTTAATAGCTTATCATTTAGAGAAAAATTAATGCAGCTTGGTAGATGTAGGTTTATGGATTCTGAAGAATTTGCAGATGGAGTGGAATTTCTAAAAGATAAAAAAATTGCAATTGTAGGTTGTGGAGCCCAAGGCTTACATCAAGGGTTAAATATGAGGGATTCTGGTCTTGATATTTCATTCGTATTAAGACAGTCATCAATAGATTCTAAAAGACAATCATTTTTAAATGCATCATCAAATGGCTTTACAGTGGGTAATTTTGATGAAATAATTCCAAACTCAGACTTAGTTATTAATTTAACTCCTGATAAAAATCATACTCCTGTAGTTGAACAGCTAATGCCGTTAATGAAAAAAAATTCAATTTTATCTTATTCTCATGGTTTTAATATTGTTGAGGAGGGAGTTAAAGTTAGACCAGACATAACAGTAATCATGGTTGCTCCAAAATCTCCTGGATCTGAGGTAAGAGAAGAATACTTAAGAGGTTTTGGTGTTCCAACTTTAATTGCAGTTCATCCAGAAAATGATATTAACAATATAGGTTTTGATTCTGCAAAAGCTTACGCAGTTTCTCTTGGATCTCATACTGCAGGTGTTCTTGAATCTTCTTTTGTTGCGGAAGTAAAATCTGACTTAATGGGAGAACAAACAATTCTATGTGGGATGCTTCAGACAGGCTCAATACTTTCTTTTAATAGAATGATTGAGTTAGAAGTAGATCCAGCATTTGCATCTAAGCTTATTCAACATGGATGGGAGACTATTACTGAATCACTAAAACATGGGGGAATTACAAATATGATGGATAGGTTATCGAATCCAGCAAAAATAAAAGCATATGAGTTGTCTGAAGAATTAAAATCTATTCTGTCACCATTATTTGTAAAACATATGGACGATATTCTGTCAGGTAACTTTTCAGATACTATGATGAAAGACTGGGCTAATGATGATAAAGAACTTCTAAATTGGAGAGAGAAAACTAGTCAAACTGCTTTTGAAAAAACTACTCCAACTGACGAAGAAATTTCAGAACAAGATTATTTTGATAATGGAATCTTAATGATTGCTTTTGTAAAAGCAGGAGTTGAGCTGGCATTTGAAACAATGGTCGAAGCTGGAATTAAGGAAGAATCTGCTTACTATGAATCTCTTCATGAACTTCCTTTAATTGCTAATTTAATATCTCGAAAAAAACTATACGAAATGAATAGCATCATTTCTGATACTGCAGAATATGGCTGTTATTTATTTAATAATGAAGCAATTAATCTATTATCAAGTTTCTTTAAAAATATTGATAATGATGTGATAGGGTCTAATGCCTTTTCAAAAAAATCTAACTCAGTTGATAATAAAAAATTAATTGAAATCAATGATTCTATAAGATTCCATTCTATTGAAATTATAGGTGATGAATTAAGGCAGCATATGACTTCAATGAAAAAAGCATTATGATAAATGCAACTACCTAATTTAAATGGTGTCAGAAGCGCATCGGATAATCTAAAAGATATATCCATAGTTACTCCGTTAGAATTAAATGAGAGGCTATCTAATAAATTTAACTCTAGAGTTTTTTTTAAAAGAGAAGATGTTCAAAAAGTTAGATCTTTTAAAATAAGAGGTGCGTTTAATAAAATAAAATCACTGAATTTAAAAAACACATTAGACAAGCAAATTATTTGTGCAAGCGCAGGTAATCATGCTCAAGGTTTTGCATATTCTTGTAAAAAACTTAAAATTTTTGGAACTGTTTATATGCCTGAAACTACTCCAAAACAAAAAGTAGATAGAGTTAAAATGTTTGGTGGAGATTTTATTAAGATTGTATTATTTGGTGATAATTTTGATGATGCACAAAAAGAAGCTCAAAAACAGATTAATGATAATACGATTTTCATTCATCCTTTTGATGATATTACTGTTATTGAAGGTCAAGGTACTATTGCTTTAGAGATTTTAGATCAAATTGATAAACATTTTGATTATCTAATTATTCCTATTGGAGGTGGTGGTTTGATTTCTGGAATTATAACTGTTTTTAATAAGTTATCACCCAAAACTAAAATAATTGGAGTAGAAGCAGAAGGGGCTCCTGCAATGTTTAAATCACTAGAACAAAAAAAAATAATTGAACTCAATAAAATAGATAATTTTGTTGATGGTGTATCTATAAAAAAAATTGGAAAAATACCTTTTGAAATTTGTAAAGCACACTTAGATGATTTGCTAGTTATACCTGAAGGTAAAATTTGTCAAACTATTCTAGACCTATATAATAAAGATGGAATTGTTGTTGAGCCTGCAGGAGCAATTGGTATATCAGCTTTTGAAAGCTATCATGAAAAATTTACTAATAAAAATGTAGGTATTTTAATTTGTGGGGGTAATAATGATATAATCAGAATGTCAGAAATCAAAGAAAGAGCTTTACTTTTCTCAAAGTTAAAACACTACTTTATTGTCAGATTTCCACAAAGATCAGGTTCCTTAAAGGAATTTGTAAATAATGTTCTTGGAGAAAATGATGATATTACATTCTTTGAGTATGTAAAGAAAAATAATAGAGAATATACTTCTGCTGTAGTTGGAATAGAGTTAAAGTTTTCCAAAGATTTAGATCACTTGATAAAAAAAATGAAAGAAAATGGTTTCTTTGGAGAGTATTTAAACGATAAACCGGAAACACTCCGATTTTTAATATAAATTATAAGTTTATGACAAGTTATAAAATAGATGAATTACACTGCAGGGAGTACCTTGTAGATGGTGAAATAAAGAAATGGAATGGTGAGACATCTGAAGTCTTCTCAACTATCGATTCTAATCCTGACACTCCTTATTCCCCAACTTTACTTGGGTCAATTCCAGATATGGATTCAGAGTCTGCTTTGGAAGCTCTAGAATCTGCAAAAAATGCTTTTGGTCGTGGGCAAGGTAAATGGCCTACTATGAAAGTTAGAGATAGGCTCAAGTGTATGAAAAGATTTGCTGATAAAATGACTGATCACAGAGATCAAATTGTTAATCTCTTAATGTGGGAGATTGGAAAAAATAAAAATGACTCAGAAAAAGAATTTGATCGAACAGTAAAGTATATCTATGATACAATTGATGAGTATAAAAATATAGACAGATCATCTTCAAGGTTTGAAAAAGATTCTGGAATTAATGCTCATATCAGAAGAGGTCCATTAGGTGTAGTTTTGTGTCTAGGACCATACAATTATCCACTAAATGAAACTTTCTGTCTTTTGATACCTGCTATTTTAATGGGAAATACTACAATATTTAAACCTGCCAAACATGGTGTTCTTTTAATATCACCGCTTCTTAAGGCGTTTAAAGAATGTTTTCCTCCTGGAGTTGTTAATATATTATTTGGTAGAGGTAGAAAAATTTGTCCTCCAATAATGCAAACAGGTTATGTAGATGTTTTAGCGTTAATTGGTCATAGTTCCTCTGCTGTTGCACTACAAGATCAACACCCTAATAAGAATAGGTTAAGATTAGTTTTAGGATTAGAAGCTAAAAATCCTGCAATTATATTGCCTGATGCTGACATGGATTTAACTATTCAAGAATGTATTTCAGGATCTCTTTCTTACAATGGACAAAGATGTACAGCTTTGAAAGTGCTTTATGTTCACGAATCAATTACTGAAGAGTTTAATAAAAGATTTTCAGAGGCTGTTGACAATTTAAAATTTGGGATGCCTTGGGATAAGGATGCTTTTCTTACTCCTCTTCCAGAACCATCTAAACCTCAGTATATTAATGGCTTAATTGAAGATGCTATTTCTAAAGGTGCTTCAGTTATCAATAAAAAAGGAGGTGAATTATCAAATAACTATTGCTATCCTGCTGTGTTGTTTCCAGTTGATAATTCTATGAAAGTATTTGAAGAAGAACAATTTGGACCTGTAGTTCCTATTATTCCATTCAAAAATATAGATAAGCCATTGGATGATATGGCAAATTCTGAATATGGACAACAAGTAAGTCTTTTTGGAAGTGATACAAAAAAAATAGGTCCATTGATAGATACACTCGCTAACCTAGTTTGTAGGGTAAACCTTAATAGTTCTTGTCAAAGAGGTCCAGATATTTATCCTTTTACTGGTAGGAAAAATTCTGCTGTAAGTACATTAAGTGTTCATGATGCATTAAGGGCTTTCTCTATACGAACATTTGTAGCCTCTAAGGATAATGTTCATAATAATAGAATATTGAAAAAATTATTAGATTCTAATGACTCTAATTTTATTTCAACAGATTATATTCTTTAATTCTGTTGAATATAATCTACTATATAGTCTCCAACTTGATCAGTTGAATAAGATTTCTGATTTTTACTTAAATCAGGTGTAGTATATCCATTAACAAGTGAACTTTCAACTGCCTTATTTATAAGTTTTACCTCATCTTTAAGATTAAAAGTATAATCTAACATCATAGAAAGTGATAGAATTGAAGCTAGTGGATTTGCTATTTTTTTACCTGTTGCTTCAGGATAAGAACCATGTATTGGTTCATATAAAGCATTATCTAATCCTACAGAAGCTGAAGGCATCAATCCCATTGAACCAGAAATTACTGATGCCTCATCAGTCAGAATATCTCCAAATAGATTTGATGTTATTAATACATCGTATGAGCTAGGCCATTGAATTAATCTCATTGCTACAGCATCAACAAATTCATATGAAACTTTAACATTAGGATAATCTTTCTCCATACTTTGAACAGTCTCTCTCCAAAGCCTAGAGGTCTCAAGTATGTTGGCTTTATCAACACAACAGAGTTTCTTTGATCTTTTTTCTGCATATTCAAATCCCATTTTAGCAATTCTAACAATTTCATCTCTTGAATATTGACATGTATCAAATGCAAAATTATCATCATTTTTCCTACCTCTTTCACCAAAATAAATTCCACCAGTTAGCTCCCTAACAAAAAGTATATCAGTTCCAGCTATCCTATCTTCCTTAATAGGTGACATTTCTAAAAGTGAATCGAAAACTTTGGTAGGTCTCAAATTTGCATAAAGTCCTAATTTTTTTCTTAATTTAAGTAGACCCTGTTCAGGTCTTATTTTTGCTTTAGGATCATTATCATATTTAGGATCACCAATAGCTCCAAATAAAATTGCATCTGATTCAGAGCATAATTTATGTGTTTCATCAGGATAAGGATCATTGTATTGATCTATAGCTATAGCTCCAACTAGTCCAGTGTTCATTTCAATATCATGATTAAATTTTTTAGCAATGTAATTAAGAACTTTGATTGATTCATTTGTGACCTCTGGTCCAATTCCATCACCAGGGAGTATAGCTATTTTTAATTTCATATTTTTTAAGTGTTTAACATTTTTTCAGTTGCCTTAATAGCAGCAACTGTTTGATCTGTGTCTAGTCCTCTTGTTTTATATTTTTTCACACCAGTATCCCATGTAATAGTAGTTTCACAAAATGCATCAGAGTCACTCCCTGGAGGAATTCTTACAGCATAATCTATTAATTTTGGAAGCTCTTTTTTTTGATTAGAATATATTTTTTTGAGAGCATTCATAAACGCATCAAATTGACCATCTCCAGAGCAACTTTCTTGAAATAATTTATCATTTATTATTAAAGACAAAGATGCAGAAGGTCTAAGTGTTTTGGCATGAGTTAAAACATAAGACTCAATTATTATATTTTTCTTCTTTGTAGGGTAATCTAGAACATCACTAATTATATATGGTAGATCTTCAATTGTGACCTTTTCTTTTTTATCTCCTAGTTCAATAACTTTAGAGGTAATAATTCCTAATTCTTCATCATTTAGTTTAATACCTAACTCATCTAAATTTTTCTTAATATTTGCTTTTCCTGATGTTTTACCAAGAGCATATTTTCTTTTTCTTCCAAATCTGCTAGGGTATAAGTTATTGTAATAGAGGTTCTTTTTATTATCTCCATCAGCATGAACTCCAGCAGTTTGAGTAAAAACATTTTCTCCGACTATTGGTTTATTAGAAGAAACTGTTTGACCAGAAAAAGTAGAAACCAGTTTACTAGCTTTAAATAAATTTTTCTCATCTACATTAATATTAATATTTGGTAAAAAGTCTTTAATAGCTGCTACTGCACTAGAAAGAGGAGTGTTCCCAGCTCTTTCACCCATCCCATTTATAGTTAAGTGTAATCCATTACAACCTGCTCTAATTGCTTCCATTGAATTACCAACACTAAGATCATAGTCATTATGTCCATGAAAATCAATATGAAAATTAGGAAACTTTGACTTTACTTCTTTAATAAATTCATAAGTTTCGGTATGAGTTAATATGCCAAGTGTATCAGGTAGTAGTATTCTCTTTATTTTCTGCTCATACAAGAATTCTAAAAATTCAAATACGTACTCTTTACTATTTTTCATACCATTACTCCAATCCTCTAAGTAAATATTAGTTTCAATTGAAT
>CABWZL010000004.1 GCA_902509805.1 uncultured Bacteroidota bacterium | reverse complement strand
AGATTTTAGCATAAATTTGGAAAAGAAGACTAAAAGTATGACTTTAAATTGTAACGGAAAAATATTAGATTTCTCTACAAAAAAAATTATGGGAATTGTTAATATTTCTAAAGATTCTTTTTTTGATGGAGGTGAATACGATACTATCGATAAAGTTAATAATCAAGTTTCAAAACTTATCTCAAGTGGCGCTGATGTTATAGATTTAGGGGCTGCAAGTTCAAAACCAGGATCTAAATTGATAAAACCAGAAGAAGAGTATGATTTAATCTTCAATTATATTAATGAACTGACTTCAAATTTCAAAGAAGTATTATTTTCAATTGATACATATAATTCATCTATTGCAGATTTCGCATTGTCAAAAGGGTTCTCGTTAGTAAATGATATTAGTTCTGGTAAATATGATAAAAACATGTTTCAAGTGGTTAAAAAATATAATGCAGGATATATAATGATGCATATGAAAGGGGATCCAATAAACATGCAAGAAAACACCAAGTATGACAATGTAGTTGAATCAATAATTTCATTCTTTAAAATTAAAATTCAAGAACTTGAAAAATTAAATTTTTCTAATATAATTATTGATCCTGGATTTGGATTTGGCAAGAGTATTGAAGATAATTATGAAATTTTAAAAAATTTAAAAGTTTTAAAATCATTAGGTAAACCAATTATGGCTGGATTATCTAGAAAATCTATGATCTATAAAGTTTTGAATAACTCACCTCAAGAAGCTTTAAATGGAACAACAGTTCTCAATACATTAGCATTGGATAAAGGTGCAAGCATAATAAGAGTTCATGATGTAAAAGAAGCTGTAGAATGTAGAAGGATTTTAGAAAAACTAGACTAACTCATTTTCAATAAATTGTTCCTCATATAACTTTTTAAACTTTCCATTCGTAATATTCAATAATTCCTTATGGTTTCCATATTCCAAAATTTTACCGTTTTCCATATAAATTATTTTATCTGCATTTTCTACTGTTGATAGTCTATGAGCGATTATAATTGAAGTTTTACCCTTAGTTATTTTATTTGTTGCATTTTTAATTAAGTCTTCTGAATAAGAATCAATAGAAGATGTAGCTTCATCTAGTATTAAAATATCAGGATTATTAACTAAAACTCTTAAAAAAGCAATTAATTGTTTTTGACCAGCTGAAAGGGTACCACCTCTCTCACTAACATTAAAGTCATAACCTCCAGGAAGAGACATTATAAAATCGTGTATCTCAAGATCTTTAGCAGCTTTTTCTACATCTTTTATTGATATTTCAGCATTAAAAAGAGTGATGTTGTTATATATAGTATCAGCAAATAAGAAGACATCTTGAAGTATAACACCTATTTTCTTTCTAAGATTTTCAAGCTTAAATTTATTAATATCCTCTCCATCTATTAGAATAGTTCCAAGATCAATCTCATAAAACTTTGTTATAAGATTAGTTATAGTAGTCTTTCCACTCCCTGTAGGACCTACAATTGCCGTTGTTTCGCCAGGGTTAATAATAAATGAAATATCATCAATTACTAGTTGATTTTTAATGTAAGAAAAGCTAACATTCTTAAATTCAATTAAACCATCAAATTTAGATTGTTCAATATTACCATTATCTGTTATTTCTAGGTCATCTTCAAGAATTTTAAATATTCTTTCTGTTGATACCATACCCATTTGTAAGGTATTAAATCTATCAGCAATTTGCCTTAGAGGTCGAAATAAAAGACCTGACATTGAAATAAATAAAAATAATGTACCTAATGAAATGTTTTCTCCATTTAAATTATTAAAACCTCCCCACCATACTAATAAACCAATACATATAGAAGTAGATATCTCAGCAATAGGAAAAAAAATTGAATTTATCCAAACAGTTCTTAGCCATGCATCTCTATGTTTAATATTTATATCATTAAAGTTTTTTATTTCTAAATTCTCTCTATTGAAAATTTGAACAATTTTAACTCCACTAATTCTTTCTTGAACAAATGAATTTAAGTTTGCAACTTCCTTTCTAACACTTTCAAAAGCAACTTTCATAGATTTTTGAAATATTCTAGTTGCATAAATAAGAACTGGGAAAATTGAAATCACAACAATGGTAAGCTCAAGATTTATAATAGTCATAACAGTTAAAACAGTAACCATCTTTAGAATATCTGCAATTATCATAAATAATCCTTGAGAAAAAATACTAGCAATTGTTTCAATATCATTGACAGTTCTTGTAACTAATCTTCCAACAGCATTTTTGTCAAAAAAAGACATCTTAAACTTCAAAATTTTGTCAAATACTTTTACTCTTAAATTTTTAATCACTTTCTGACCAAGCCAATTTGCATAATATGTAAATAAAAACATGAATACAACTTCAAGAAAAAGCACCGCAATCATTATTAATATTATTGATTGCATTCCATCATAGTTTTTTAAAAGTAAATAATCATCAACAACTACTTTCAACAAGTATGGTGTAAGAGTAGAAAGAAGAGAAATCAAAATAGCAGAAGTCAAAACTCCATAAAAAGTAACATTATATGGTTTTACAAATACTAAGAGTTTTGTAAAGAGTTTGACATCAAAGATTTTACCTTTTACTTTTTCCAAGTCTTTATAAATTTTTGAGGGTAAGTTACATTAGTCAAGAATAATCCAGATGAAGGAACTGATAAACCTGCTTCACTTCTATTTCTAGAATCTAATATTTTTTGGAAATCTGCATCAGATATTTTTGAACTTCCTATTTCTATCATAGTTCCTACTATAGATCTAACCATGTTTCTAAGAAACCTATTAGCTGTAATTTTAAATTTTAGACCTTCATCTAAGACCTCCCATTTAGCATAAGAAATGTCGCAATTAAAAGTCTTTACATCAGTATTAGATTTAGAAAAACATTTAAAATCAAGATGATTTATTAGTCTTGAACAACTTTTATTCATTTTCTCCACATCAATTTGATGCTTAATATAGTATGAAAACCTATAATTGAACGGACTTTTTTTTGAATTAACAAAATATTCATAAGTTCTAGAAGATGCATCAAATCTAGCATGAGTATCATCTGCCACTAAGGATAGGGATTCTACAGTTATGTCCTTGGGCAACATTTTATTCATTGTGTTACAAAATTGATCTTGTTTAAAATCTAAATTAAGATCAAAATGTGCAAACATTTGCTTAGCGTGAACTCCAGTATCTGTTCTCCCAGCCAATGTTAAGTTAGAATTCACACCTAAGTACTTATTCATATTAATTTCAATTGATTCTTGAATAGTCGATAAACTAGGTTGCTTCTGTAACCCATGATAATTTGTTCCATCATAAGAGAATTCAATGAAATACCTTGGCATAATGAGTAAAATTAGATATTTGCTGAAATTAAAAATAAATTCGTAAATTTGGGTTAATATTTCTTCCAAGAAGTACTTTTCTATTAACATTTCAAATCAAAACTTTCTAAACACATGTACGATATTAAAACGCTTAAGGCTAAAAAAATAGCTGAGCTTATTGAAATTGCAGATAAAATTGGAATTAAAAATCTTAAAGGTCAGAAAAAACAGGACATTATCGACACTATAGTTGGAAAGTCAGTAGACGAAAAACCAACAGAAGTTAAATCTGAATCAGATAAAAAACCAGTTCATAATAAATCTGAATCAGACAAAAATCCAGCTCACAACAAAAATGAGTCAGACAAAAAACCAGTTCACAACAAAAATGAGTCAGACAAAAAACCATTTAGAAATGATAGAAATCTGAGAAATCCTGGAAATAAAAATCATCACAACAAGAATTTTTCTAATAGAAAAGATGATAATTTTAATAAAGATACTAGAAGAAAGTATAAAGAACCAGATTTTGAGTTTGATGGAATTATTGAATCTGAGGGTGTTCTAGAAATAATGCAAGATGGATATGGTTTTTTAAGGTCTTCTGACTACCATTATTTATCATCCCCTGATGATGTATATGTTTCTTTATCTCAAATTAAACTTTTTGGATTAAAAACAGGTGATACAGTTCACGGAACAGTAAGACCTCCAAAAGATGGTGAAAAATATTTCCCTCTAATTAAAGTTAATAAGATAAATGGTTTAGATCCTGAAGTTGTTAGAGATAGAGTTTCATTTGAACACTTAACTCCACTTTTTCCTGAAGAAAAATTTAATTTAGCATTAAAAGAAAGTACTATTTCAACCAGAATAATCGATCTCTTTTCTCCAATAGGTAAAGGTCAAAGAGGTATGATTGTGTCTCAGCCAAAAACTGGAAAAACTATGCTGCTTAAAGATGTTGCAAATGCTATTGCAGCGAATCATCCTGAAGTTTTTCAAATAATTTTATTAATTGACGAAAGACCTGAAGAGGTTACGGATATGCAAAGAAATGTTAAAGGAGAAGTTGTTGCATCTACATTTGATGAACCTGCAGATAGACATGTAAAAGTTGCTAATATTGTCTTAGAAAAAGCTAAAAGATTAGTAGAATGTGGTCATGATGTGGTTATACTTCTTGATTCAATAACAAGATTAGCTAGAGCTTACAATACAGTTCAACCTGCTTCTGGTAAAATATTAAGTGGTGGTGTTGATGCTAATGCTCTTCATAAGCCAAAACGATTCTTTGGAGCTGCTAGGAATATTGAAAATGGTGGATCATTGTCAATAATTTCAACTGCGCTTACAGATACTGGATCAAAAATGGATGAAGTTATTTTTGAGGAATTTAAAGGTACTGGTAATATGGAACTTCAATTAGATAGAAGAATTTCAAATAGAAGGATTTTCCCAGCAATTGACCTTGTATCTTCAAGTACTAGAAGAGACGACTTACTGTTAGATGAAAACACTATTCAAAGAATGTGGATAATGAGAAAATATTTAGCAGATATGAATCCTGTAGAAGCAATGGAATTTATCAACGATAGATTTAGAAAAACTAAAAGTAATGAAGAGTTTTTAATATCGATGAACTCTTAATTATTTTAATTTACTAAGTTTTGACTTTAGATTAGATGCTTTATTCTTATGAATAACGTTTTTCTTAGCTAACTTATCAATCAATGAAACAACACCAGGAAAAAGCTTAGTAGCTTCTTTCTTTGTTTTAGCTTCTTTTAATTTTTTGATAGCATTCCTAGTAGTCTTATGCTGAAGTTTATTCAAAGACTTCTTTGTTTCATTAGAACGAATCCTTTTTAAAGCAGATTTATGATTTGCCATAATTTTTTATTTAGTAGCCCGTAGGGGAATCGAACCCCTCTTTCCAGGATGAAAACCTGAGGTCCTAACCGATAGACGAACGGGCCATCAGGGTGCAAATTTAATTTAAATTTTAATATTTCAATAAGATTTTGAAAATATTACTTTATAACGTGCAGGCTTACCAGAATAAATACACGTAACACCTTTAGGGTCAACACCTTCAGGGATACATCTAATTGTAGCTTTTGTTTCAATTTTAATAGCCTCCTCAGTCTCATTTGTTCCATCCCAACCTGCTATTACAAAACCACTTTGATTTGATATCAATTCTTTAAACTCATCATAGGAATTTACTTCATGAGTATTTTTCTTTAATCTTTTCTTTGAATCTGAAATCATTTCTGATTGAACAGAGTCTATTGAAGAGGATACAAGCTTTAAAATACTATCATATTCTGTAGAAATCTTTTTAAGGTTATGTCTATAAAAAAGTTCGAATTGATTATTCTGAATTTCTTTCTCTCCAATAACTATTCTCATAGGAATTCCTTTAACTTCAGAATCATTAAGCTTGAAACCAAGACTCATATTTTCTCTATTGTCAATTTTAACTCTAACTGCATTATCTTTTAATGAATTAAATAGTTCATTTGTTTTATCTAGTATTACTGTTGGGTCATCTTTTGACTTAATCAAAGGAATAATAATTATCTGAATAGGTGCTAATAAAGGAGGAAGAACCAGTCCAATATCATCACTATGTGACATAATTAGAGCCCCCATCAGTCTAGTAGAAACTCCCCATGAAGTTGCCCACACATACTCTAATTTACCTGATTTATCTGCATATTTTACATCGAAAGCTTTAGCAAAATTTTGACCAAGAAAGTGTGATGTGCCAGCTTGAAGAGCTTTACCGTCTTGCATTAATGCCTCAATACATAAAGTTTCTTCAGCACCAGCAAACCTTTCAGACTCAGATTTATATCCTTTTACTACTGGCATGGCCATGAATTTTTCAGCAAAGTCAGAGTATATATTATTAATTAATTTAGTCTCATTGATAGCTTCTTCTTTTGTAGCATGTGCAGTATGGCCTTCTTGCCATAGAAACTCAGCTGTCCTTAAAAATAATCTTGTTCTCATTTCCCATCTTACCACATTAGCCCATTGATTTATAAGAATTGGGAGATCTCTGTATGATTGTATCCAGTTCTTATAAGTACTCCATATTATTGCTTCACTTGTTGGCCTTACGATTAGCTCTTCTTCAAGTTTTGAGTCAGGATCAACAATTAATTTACCTTTTTTATCAGGATCATTTTTTAATCTGTAATGGGTGACCACAGCACACTCTTTCGCAAAACCCTCAGCATTTTTTTCTTCTGCTTCAAATAAAGATTTTGGAACAAACAGAGGAAAATAAGCATTTTCATGGCCTGTATCCTTAAACATCTTATCTAACTGAGTTTTCATTAACTCCCAAATTGAAAAACCATAAGGCTTTATAACCATACAGCCTCTTACAGCTGAGGATTCAGCCAAGCCAGCCTCTGAAACAATATCATTGTACCATTTTGAGTAATCTTCGTTTCTAGGAGTAATTTTTTTTCCCATTTAATAAATCTTTGAATTATTATAAATAAATGGCATAATTATTGCACATAAATAAGTGTAGTAAAAGTAATAATTTAGATTTAAAAAATTATTCTTAAATTTATATAAGATGACAAAAATTGCAAACATATTTAAAATAATGATTTTTTCAGCTTTCTTTATAAGCTGTTCTTCATATCAATTAGCATCATATTATGACGATAGTGATGGAATCTATTCATCTAATGAAAGTGGTCTTGAATATGAAGTTGTTTTTAAAGATTTTGCAAACGAATCTCTTAATTCTAATTCTGATGCATTAGATTCTGGTAATTTACCATGGGGGGCAAATCCTGATTCAACTGAAATTATAAACAATTTCTTTCCTAATTTTGGAAGATTCTATTATAACCCTTTTTATCATAACTCGGCATTTAATCCATTCTTCTCGAACAATGGTTCATTCATAAATTATGGGTTTAGACCACCTTTTTTCTATAATAGTTTTGCTTATGAAATGGGTTATCCATTTTACGGGCCAATGAATTTTTATTTCTCTCCATACGCAACTTCATTAGGAAATTATTACTGGTATATGATGCGTTATTCAAGAAATTATCCATGGTATTCAGGAGGCATGTATAATAATTTAGCTGAAAATCAGTACAGAAAAGAACCATCAAGAGTAGACTTTAGTAATTCCGCTTCAAGAAGAGGTGAGAGTAACTTATCTAATAACAGCTCTAGAAAAAATGATAGACAAGGAGTAGGTGTTTCAGGAATATATTCAAGAATTGCTTCTTATGGCGGAATTTATATGGATAGAACAGGTGATCCTGAATTTGGGAGAATTGATAATGATCTTATTGGAGTTTATTCAAAAGCAAATCGTAATTCTAGAGTCATTTCAAGAAACAACTCAATACCAAATTTAAGCTCTATCAAAAGTGATTATGTAAGAGAAGCTTATAGACAAGTTAGATCTGTTAATCCAAGTCAAAGAGGAAATTCATACAATTATTCTTCTGCTAGATCTAGATCTAATTCTAATTCTTATTCTCCTAATCAATCTCAATTTAATAATTCATCAGCTAGATCCTACTCTTCCCCTTCTAGATCATCCCAAGGTGGGAATATTAGTTCTTCTCGTTCAAGTGGTAGCGTTGGAGGTGGGGGATCAAAAGGAGGTAGTGCTGCCGGTTCAAGAGGTGGGGGAAAGATTAATTAAATGTATAAAACAAAGTTTTTACTTTACATTTTCATAATTACTTCTACATTTTCATTTTCTCAAACATATGAAGACGTATTAAGATACAATTCATTCACTTACGAGGGTACTGCTAGATTTAACTCAATGGGTGGAGCATTTGGTGCTTTAGGTGGAGATGTTTCTGCAATTTCAATAAACCCTGCAAGTTCTTCTGTATTTATTGATTCGGAAATTGTTATTTCACTAAACTATAAAAATCAAAAAATAAATAACATTCTTAATAACTCTATGTCTGAATCCAAAAATGATTATTTTTCATATGGAGGCATTGGAGCTGTACTTGTATACGAAAACAGAAAATCCAAATTATCAGTCGGGTACAACCTTAAATTACTTAGTGATTATAATAACTCTTTTAATTTAACGGGTAATAATAACAATGGTATAGATAGCTATTTTCTATATTATGCTGATGGTATACCATATGAAGATTTATTAATTTATGAGGATGAAACAACACAGAGTGTTTATAAATATTTAGGTGATAATTTTGGCTTTGCTGATCAACAAGCTTTTCTGGGATATCAAAGTTTTGTAATTAATGAATCTGATGGTAGTTTAAACAATTACATTAGTAATTCTAACTACAATGATGAATTAAACCAGAATTTAGACATTAATAGAATAGGTAACCACCTAAAACATAGTTTCAATGTGGGAACTTCATTTAACAAGAATCTATTTGCTGGAATTAATATTAATTTTCATGAAACAAATTTTGAAGAAACAAAGACATTCCAAGAATCTGGCTATACTAGTAATTCATCTGTTAAGAGGGTTTTACTCAAAGAAAATCTATTGGCTTTAGGAAATGGTGTTTCATTTCAAGTAGGAACTATATTGAAAATCAAACAATTAAGGTTTGGGGTCTCTTACACATCACCCACTAAACTTAAAATTAATGAAGAGAATTCACAATATATAGAAACTGATATAAGTGATAATGATGACTTAATTACTTATGAAATTGATCCAAACGTTATCAATATCTATGATCAGTACATACTTACACTTCCATCTAAATCACTGGTAAGTTTAGCTTATGTATTTGGTAAAAAAGGATTAATAAGCTTAGATTATGAAATAACTAAATTCAATAATTCTAAGTTTGATGATAATAATGATTCATACCTGAATTCACTTAACTACTCAATTAAAAATAAACTAGCAGGTAATTCAGAATCTATTCGTATTGGAGGTGAATATAGAATTAAAAACTTTAATTTAAGAGGTGGATATTTTTCATATAAAGGTCCAGACTCTAATCTCGACAATAGAATTAATGGTGTTTCAGCGGGACTAGGAATAAACCTTGGTTATACAGATTTTGATTTTGGAATAACAAAATCTAATAACTACTCTCAAAATAGACTATTTTCTAGAGGTCTTACTAATAAATATTCAATAGATGATGACTCATACTCATTTTATGCATCATTTAGCATTAAACTTTAACTTCTCTTTAACGACATAATAACTATCTTTATACAACTCAAATTTTAAAAAATGAAATTACAAGAATTACTAGACAAAGAAATTGATTCAATGGGCGACGACCATATTGGATCTGACTCCGAAGAAACACCTTTAAAAGAAGGGGCTTTTGACATATCTGATGATAACAAAGTAAGTCTTATACAAGAAAAAGTATATGAAATTTTGGATATACTAGGTATGGATCTTACAGATGACAGTTTAAAAGGGACACCTAGAAGAGTTGCTAAGATGTTTGTTAATGAAATTTTCTCTGGAATAAATCCAAAAAACAAACCTAAAATGTCAACTTTTGAAAACAAATACAATTATGGGGAAATGCTTGTAGAAAAGAATGTAACATTATATTCTACCTGTGAACACCACTTACTTCCTATTGTTGGGTTGGCTCATGTTGCATACATTTCAAATGGAACAGTTGTAGGGCTTTCTAAAATTAATAGAATAGTAAAGTATTTTGCTGAGAGACCTCAAGTTCAAGAAAGATTAACTATTCAAATAGTTAGAGAACTTCAAAAAGTTCTTAATACTGATAATGTTGCATGTGTTATAGATGCTAAACACCTCTGTGTTAATTCAAGAGGTATTAAAGACATAAACTCTAGTACAGTTACATCTGAATTTGGAGGTAAATTCAAGGATGATAAATTTAAAAGAGAGTTTTTAGATTATATCAAACTTGAGTCTGAACTTTAATGATTTCAACAGACTTACATATATATAATTCTTTAACTAATTCAAAAGAAAAGTTTAAGTCTATTGAAAAAGATTCTGTTGGAATGTATGTCTGTGGACCAACTGTATACAGCGATGTTCACCTTGGAAATTGTAGAACATTTATCTCTTTTGACATTATATATAGATATCTTATTCATCTTGGATATAAGGTCAGGTATGTAAGGAATATAACAGATGTTGGTCATCTAGAGGATGACGGTGAAGATAGAATTTCTAAAAAAGCTAAACTTGAAAAGCTTGAGCCTATGGAAGTTGCTCAAAAGTATACAAATGACTTTAGAAAAACTTTAAAAAAATTTAATTCATTAGATCCAAGTATTGAGCCTTTAGCATCAGGTCACATTATCGAACAAATTTCTATAATTACAAATTTGTTAAATAAAAATCTTGCTTATGAGTCAAATGGTTCTGTATATTTTGATATTGATCAATATGACAAAGAATATAATTATGGACAATTATCAGGGAGAGATCTTGAAAATCTGAAGTCAAACTCAAGATCATTAGACAATCAAGAGGATAAAAAAAATGAATTTGATTTTGCACTTTGGAAAAAGGCAGAAAAAAAGCACTTAATGAAATGGGAATCTCCATGGAGTATTGGATTTCCAGGATGGCATCTTGAATGTACTGCGATGAGTACTAAATATTTAGGTAATCATTTTGATATTCACGGAGGTGGAATGGATTTAAAGTTCCCTCATCATGATTGTGAAATTGCCCAAAGTAATGGTCATAATGGACAGGATCCAGCGAAATATTGGATACATGCTAATATGTTGACTTTGAATAATAAAAAAATGTCAAAATCAACTGGCAATAATATACTTCCAAGAGAGCTTTTTTCGGGTAATAATAATATTTTCTCTAAAGCATTTGACTCAAATGTTGTAAGATTCTTTTTTCTCCAAGCACATTATAGAAATGTTTTAGATATTAGCGATTCAGCTCTTATTGCTTCTGAAAAGGGATACCAAAGACTGCTTGAACTTATAAGTAGAGTCAGTAATCATGAGCCATCAAATAATAGTAATGATAAATTATTTAATGAGTTAAAAGCCTGGGAGATTAGATGTTATAATTGTCTTAATGATGATTTTAACACACCTATGCTTATCGCTGAGTTATTTAATTCATCAAAAATAATTAATGATTATACTGATGAAATTAGTGATCGTGAAAAAAAATATTTCCTTAATTTAATGGATGTGTTTTTAAATAAAATACTAGGTCTCAACTATAGTGAATCTAACGAAATAAATAATGATTCTATACTTGAAGTACTGAAAGAAATTAGAAATGAAGCTAGATTAAATAAAAACTATGATTTATCTGATGAAATCAGGGATAAACTTTCTAAAATAGGCATAAACCTTAATGATAAAGATTAGTCAACTCTTAGCGTTACCTTTTATTCTATTAATAAAAATTTATAGACTTTTCATTTCTCCACTGCTAGGGAAAAATTGTATTTATATACCATCATGTTCTGAATATGGAATTATAGCCTTAAAGAAACATGGAATATTTAAAGGAAGTTATCTTACAGGCAAAAGAATACTAAGATGTAACTCTTTATTTAAAGGAGGATATGATCCGGTTCCCTAAATTATAATTATATTTAAAAATGATAATATCACAAATAAATTGGTCTCCAAGTGAAACACTTTTTGAAATTGGCGGCTTCTCCGTATATGTATATAGCTTAATGTTTATTCTAGCTTTTTTAATAGGCTACAATCTTGTTAAATCATTCTTTGTTAAAGAAAATGTAGATGAGAAATATCTTGATCCGATGTTAATTTACATGGTTGTTTCCATATTTCTTGGAGCTAGATTTGGTGAAGTATTCTTTTATCAATGGGGATATTATCAAAATCATCTAGTTGAAATATTGCTACCAATTCAAGAATCTGCAAATTCATCCATTCTAGGATTAATTGATGGATATAAATTTACTGGATTCAGAGGACTTGCTAGTCACGGTGCTGCTATTGGTATTTTTATAGGACTATTATTATTTAAAAGAAAATATAATTTTAAAAGTCTATTATGGATTTTTGATAGATTAACCATTCCAATAGCTATTGGAGGAGCATTTGTTAGAATAGGTAATTTCTTCAACTCAGAAATTCTAGGAAAATATACGGGTAGTGACTGGGGTGTAATATTTGAAAATAGAGGTGAAACACTTCCAAGACACCCAGCTCAACTATATGAATCCTTTGGCTATATTATTCTATTTATAATACTTTATAAACTATATCATACATCAGTGAGAGAAAAAGAAGGATCTTTATTTGGTTACTTTCTGATAGGCTTGTTCTCTATAAGATTTATAGTTGAGTTTATCAAAGAAAGTCAAGGAGGAATTGAAACATTCTTACCAGGTCTGTCAACTGGTCAATGGCTTAGTATTCCATTTATTATTATAGGTATTGTCTTCTTGTTTATTAAGAAGAAAGAATCTGTTATTTAGTTTTCTTATTGTAAGAATCAAACATAATTGGTGTTGCTATAAATACTGAAGAATAAGTTCCTACTAGAACTCCTATAATTAAAGCAAACATAAATCCTCTAATAGATTCACCACCAAAAATAAAAATTGCTACAAGAACAATTAATGTCGTTAATGAAGTATTAAGAGTTCTACTTAATGTACTGTTTAAAGCAGTATTAACAATTGTTTGATTGTCCCAAGACTTATGGATACCAAAGAATTCTCTAATTCTATCAAAAACTACTACAGTATCATTCAATGAATAACCAATTACTGTTAACAAGGCTGCTATAAATGCTTGATTAATCTCCATATTAAATGGCATTATTTTGTATGTAAGAGAGAATATACCAAGTACTATAATAACATCGTGAAAAACAGCTGAAACTGCTCCTATAGAGTATTGCCATTTTTGAAATCTAAGTAGTATATATAAGAATACAATTATCAGAGAGCCAAAAACTGCCCAAACTGAATTTTGTTTGATATCATCTGCAATGGTTGGCCCCACTTTAATGCTTGACATTATTCCAACATCTTCTCCAACAGAAAACTCTTGAAAAGTTAAAGAATTGATATATTGCTCATTAAGATTGTCAAATAAGATATTTTTAATTTCATTATCTACAGCTAAACCTTCCTCATCTACCTTATATTTAGTTGTAATCTTTAATTGATTCGAAGCACCAAAAGTTTTCACTTCAGCACTACCAAAAGCATCATTTAATGTAGATTCGATATCTGATGATTTCACCTCTTTGTCAAATCTAACTATATAAGATCTTCCACCCAAAAAGTCTACACCTTGATTTAAACCTTGAACAATTAGTGAGCTTAAGCTAATTAAAACTAAAGCACCAGATATTACATAAGTAGCTTTTCTTTTACTTAAGAATTTAATACTCAAATTGCTAAATAAATCTTTAGTTGACTTAGTAGAAAAAGATAGCTTTCCAGATTTAAAGACTTTATTATCAATTAGAAGTCTTGTTATAAATATAGCAGTGAATAAAGATGTAGCTATACCAATTAATAAAGTAGTCGCGAAACCCTTAATTGGACCAGTACCAAATATATACAATACAAGTGCAGTAAGACCCGTTGTAATATTTGCATCTAAAATTGAAGATAAAGCATTATTAAATCCATCATTAATAGACTGTTTTAGTCCTTTTTCTTTTCTTAACTCTTCCCTTACCCTTTCAAATATTAATACATTAGCATCAACTGATATACCAATAGTAAGAACAATACCAGCAATCCCAGGAAGTGTTAAAACAGCTCCTAAACCAGCTAAAATTCCAAATATTAAGACTATGTTAAGAATTAAGGCTATATCAGCAAATATTCCTGATGGACCATAATAGAAAATCATCCAAACTAGAACAAATGATAATGCAATCATAAAAGAATAAACTCCACTATCAATAGCTTCTTGACCAAGTGAAGGTCCAACAACTTCAGACTGAATTATTGTAGCTGAGGCAGGAAGTTTACCTGCTCTTAAAACATTAGCTAAATCAATAGCTTCATTTAAATCAAATTCACCTGTAATTTCTGATCTCCCTCCACTTATTGCTCCTCTTGTAACTCCTGGAGCAGAATAAACTACATCATCTAATACAATAGCGATATTAGAATTTTGACTGTAGGCTACTCCTGTTAAATTTTCCCAAACTCTAGCACCCTGAGAATTCATTTGCATTGAAACGGCAGCATTTCCAACTGCATCATAACTTTGAGATGCGTCGACCACTACTCCACCACTTAATGGAGCTTGATCTTCTCTATTCGACTTAATTGCATAAAGACTAGTTAATCCGTCTTGATCTTCTTTACCCCACAAAAATTTTGCATATCTATAATCTCTTGGAAGGAGCTTTCTTACTTCCGGTAATGAAAGATATGAGTTAACGAGTTCCTGATCGCGCGGTAAAAATCTTGCAATAATAGGTCCACCTTGATAACTATATGCTCTAACAAGACTTAAAAGAGGGTTTGATTTATTCTGTATAGAATCAGAAGATTGTTCAACTTCAGATAATAGATCATCAATATCTGAGCCACTAGGTTTAATATTAGAATCTTCAGATTCAATTGAAGATAAATATTCATTTGCTGAAGAGATAAAATTAATTAAATCATCATTCTTATGAGTTTCCCAAAACTCTAATTGTGCAGTACTTTGTAATAAATTCTGTATTCTGTCGATATCTTTTGCTCCAGGTAATTCAATTAATATTCTACCTGAAGACCCTAATCTCTGAATATTTGGCTGAGTCACACCAAATTTATCTATACGCTTTCTTAAAACTTCAAAGGCAGATATAATAGATTCATCAATCTTTGATCTTATGATTGATTTCATATCATCATCAGATGTATCAAAGGATACATCAGAACTTAAAGTTCTATTTCCAAAAATCTCCGGAGAGGTTAATCTAGTTGGATCAGAATCTGAATCAAAAGCATCAAAAAAGGATTCTAAGTAAGTTTGGTCTGACTGTTTTTGTAAATCATCAGCATTATCTAAAGCAAGGTTAAATTTTTGATTTAAAGAATTTTCTGAAAGCCCCTTTAGTAAATCTTTAATTGAGATTTGAAGTATGACGTTAATTCCACCTTTTAAATCTAATCCTTGATTTAATTCTTTTTGCTTTGCATCATTATATGATGAATACATTAACACTGGAAAGTCTCCAATTGAATCAAGGAATCTTATCTCTTCGCTAGCTCTCTTTTCAGAAAACGAAATCTCATCATCAGAGATTTTTTCAATAGCCGCATTTCTAGCTTTATTTTCTAGAGTTGAGGAAATAAAAGTGAATGATAATTGGTATATACTAACTATACCAAATAAAATCGCAAAAGTTTTAATTAAAGAAGTTCCTTGCATGATAGATTTTTAACGCCCCAAATATAACATTTGAATATTGAACAAACAACTTTATCTATATTAAACCATTAAGGGCAGAATTAGTTTGTTTAACAGCATCAACACTATTGTTGAACATTTCTAATTCATTTTGATTTAAATCAAATTCAACAACTCCTTCAAATCCATTCCTTCCAATTGTAGAGGGTACACCTATACAAAGATCATTAGCATTATACTCTCCCTCTAGATAAACAGAACAAGGAAGAGTCTCTTTTGTATCATTTACTATAGCATTGACTAAATATGAAACAGAGGCTCCTGGTGCATACCAAGCTGAAGTTCCAAGAAGTTTTGTTAAAGTTGCTCCACCAACCATAGTTTGAGATGAAATATTTTTCAATTCATCTTTAGAGACTATGTCTGATAAAAGTTTATTGTTACATTTAGCTAAAGAAGTTAGTGGTATCATTGTAGTATCTCCATGGCCGCCAATAACCATAGCTTCAATTTCATGTTGATTATGGTTTGTAGACTTCGATATGTAAGTTTTAAATCTTGAACTATCAAGGATTCCCCCCATTCCAATTATTCTATTCTTTGGTATATCAAATGATTTATTTACTAAATAAGTCATTGTATCCATTGGGTTAGAAACTACTATAATTATCGCATCTGGAGAATAATTTAATAAATTTTCAGAGACTGATTTAACTATACCAGCGTTAATTCCTATCAATTCCTCTCTAGTCATCCCGGGTTTTCTTGGAATTCCTGAGGTAATAACTACCACATCACTATTAGCAGTTTTTGAATAATCATTTGTGACACCTGAAACTTTAGATTTAAAACCTAAAGTACTTGTAGTTTGTGTTAAGTCTAATGCTTTACCCTCTGCAAAACCCTCCTTAATATCCAAGAGAATAATTTCTTCTACAATTTCTTTTAATAATATATATTCTGCACAGGATGCACCAACATTTCCTGCACCAACAATAGTTACCTTCATAATTAAACGTCTATTTTAGCGTAAACTGCATTATCTTCTATGAACTTTCTTCTCGGTGGAACTTCATCGCCCATTAACGTTGCAAACCACTGCTCAGCAGAGTTGGCATTATCTTGATTCAGGGTTATTAATCTTAAGGTTCTTGATTCAGGATTCATTGTGGTATCCCATAGTTGATCAGCATTCATTTCACCAAGACCTTTATATCTTTGTATTGATACTCCTGTGCCTAAATCTTTTGCAATAAGATCTCTTTCATCATCATTCCATGCATAAACTTTTTTAGCACCTTTTTTAACAAGATATAATGGAGGAGTAGCAATATATATATTACCTCTTTCAACTAGTTCCTTCATATATCTGAAGAAAAATGTTAAAATCAAAGTTGAAATATGACTTCCATCAACATCAGCATCACACATTATAATTACTTTATGATATCTTAATTTTTCAAGGTTAAGAGCCTTACTGTCTTCTTCTGTTCCAACAGAAACACCTAGTGCAGTGTAAATATTTCTTATTTCCTCATTTTCAAAAACTCTATGTTGTTGAGCTTTTTCAACATTTAAAATTTTACCTCTAAGTGGGAGAATAGCTTGAAAAACTCTATCTCTACCCTGCTTAGCTGTTCCACCTGCTGAATCACCCTCAACTAGGAATACTTCACATAATGCTGGATCAGTTTCAGAGCAATCAGATAATTTTCCGGGAAGCCCTCCACCTGTCATAACAGTTTTACGCTGAATCATTTCTCTAGCCTTACTTGCTGCAGTTCGAGCTTGAGCAGCTAATATTACTTTCTGAACAATAATCTTAGAGTCATCTGGGTTTTCTTCAAGATAATCTTCAAGCATTTGAGAAACAGACTGTGAAACAGCAGAGCTAACCTCTCTGTTTCCAAGTTTAGTCTTTGTTTGTCCTTCAAACTGAGGTTCTGCAACCTTAACTGAGATTACAGCAGTTAATCCTTCTCTAAAATCATCACTTGATATATCAAATTTGAGTTTATCTGTTAAACCTGATGAATCCGCATATTTTTTTAATGTATTAGTCAAACCTCTTCTAAATCCTGATAAGTGAGTACCTCCCTCGTGAGTGTCAATATTATTAACATAAGAGTGAAGATTCTCTGAAAAGGACGAATTATATACCATAGCAACTTCAACAGGGATTCCATTCTTCTCACCCTCCATTTTAATAATACTACTAATAATAGGAAGTCTCCCTTTATCTAAATATTGGATAAATTCACTTAAACCTTCCTTTGAAAGAAAAGTTTCAGAAATTGCATTACCATCTTTATCCTTATTTCTGTTATCTGTAATTGAAATAGTTAATCCTTTGTTTAGAAATGAAAGTTCTCTCATTCTATTAGAAAGAATTTCATATTCAAATTCTGTTACTTCTTTAAATATCTCTTTATCGGGAGTAAAAGTTACAAGAGTTCCTCTTTTATCCGAATTACCAATTTCTTTAACAGGTGCAATTGGTTTACCTTTACTGTATGATTGTTCATACTCTTTACCATCTCTAAAAACTTTAGCAACGAGTAATTCAGATAAAGCATTTACACAAGAAACACCAACACCATGAAGACCACCTGAAACTTTATAAGAATCTTTATCAAACTTACCACCAGCACCAATTTTGGTCATTACAACTTCAAGGGCTGAAACTCCCTCTTTTTTATGAAGACCAACAGGTATACCTCTCCCATTATCTTCAACAGTTAAACTTGAGTCATTATTGATTTCTAATGATATAGATGTACAATACCCAGCCATTGCCTCATCTATAGAATTATCTACTACTTCGTAGACTAAATGATGGAGACCTCTCGAGCCGACATCACCAATATACATTGAAGGTCTTTTTCTTACATGTTCCATGCCCTCGAGGGCCTGAATACTATCTGCAGAATATTGATTTTCTGAGTTTTCTGTGGACATTTTTTAGGTATAATTTTGTTAGTATAAATATACTAAAAAACGAGAGGGTAAATGTCTTGTAACTATCAGTATTTAAGCTAAACTTATCAACATTTTATTCATAAGATTCATTATGAATATTTGATATGGATCTACCACTTGGATCATTCATATTTTTAAAAGCTTCATCCCATTCTAAAGCTTGAGGAGTACTACATGCAACTGAAGGTACAGAAGGCACAGATAAGGCAGCTGCTTTGCTAGAAAAATGATCATTAAAAATAGATCTATAATAATATTCCTCCTTATTTCTAGGAGTATTTATAGGAAATAAATTAGACGCGTTTTTCAAATCATTATCAGTAACTTCTTTAGATACTAATTCTTTTAAACTATCAATCCATGAATAACCAACTCCATCAGAAAATTGTTCCTTTTGTCTCCAAAGAACACTTTCTGGAAGGTAATCCTTAAATGCTTCTCTTAAAACCCATTTCTCAATCCTTCCATTTTTTATCATTTTATCATCTGGATTTATATTCATAGCTACATCTATAAATTCTTTATCAAGAAAAGGTACTCTTCCCTCTATTCCCCATGCTGCAAGTGACTTGTTTGCCCTCAAGCAGTCATACTGATGAAGCTTATCAAGTTTTCTTACTGTTTCTTCATGAAATTCCTTTGCATTTGGAGCTTTATGAAAATACAAATAACCGCCAAAAAGCTCATCAGCACCTTCACCAGAAAGCACCATTTTAATTCCTAGTGATTTAATAGCTCTAGCCATTAAGTACATGGGAGTGGAAGCTCTAATAGTAGTTATATCATATGTTTCAAGATGGTATATAACGTCTCTAATAGCATCAATACCTTCTTGAATAGTAAAGTTTATTTCATGATGGATAGTTCCAATATGATCAGCAACAATTTTTGCAGCCTTTAAATCAGGGGCATCTTTTAGTCCAACAGAAAATGAATGAAGTTGGGGATACCAAGCATCTTGCTTGTCATTAGATTCAACTCTTTTAGAAGCAAATTTTTTAGCTAGCGCAGATGTTATAGATGAATCAAGACCTCCAGATAATAAAACACCATATGGGACATCGCTCATTAATTGCCTTTTAACAGCTGCTGACAATGAATCATGAATAGATTTTATAGAGGTATCTGAGTTCTTTACACTATCATAGGAATCCCAATCAGGCTTATACCATTTTGTTAATTCCATACTATCACTTTGAAGATAATGACCTGGAGGAAAAAGCTCTATTTTATTACATACACCCTCAAGAGATTTTAACTCAGATGAAACATAAAAAATATCATCATCATCCCACCCCATGTAAAGTGGGATAATCCCCATATGATCTCTAGCTATAAAATAGCTGTCTTTTGAAGAATCATAAAGTGCAAAAGCAAAGATTCCGTTCAAATCATTTAAAAAATTGACACCTTTCTTTTCATAAAGTGCTAATATAACTTCACAATCTGATTCAGTTCTGAAATTATAATCAGATGTAAATTTATTTTTTAAATTTTTATGATTATAAATCTCTCCGTTAACAGCAATTACCTTTAAATTATCTTGTGACAAAATAGGTTGTTTTCCAGAAGTAGGGTCAACTATGGCTAGTCTCTCATGTGCTAAAATAGCATTTTTTGATGAGTATATACCACTCCAATCAGGACCTCTATGTCTTACTTTTTGAGCCATCTTGAGGACATTAGTCCTAATAGCATCATTATCACCTTTAAGATTAAAGGCGCAAACAATTCCACACATATTTAGTTATATCTTCTGTTAAAAACTAATTCTCCATCTATAAAGGTTGCTACTATATTAGTTGAAGGAATTCTAACTTCTGCAGATCTAATAAGATCATTATCAAGTATTATAAAATCAGCAGATTTACCAATCTCGATGCTACCCTTTTCATCTTCTTCAAAATTGGCATATGCACCATGAATAGTCATAGCATAAAGAGCATCCCCCCTACTAATACTATTTTCCATTTGAAAGCCTTCATTTGGATATCCATTTAAATCTTTTCTAACTACCGCTGAATAAAATGTCATTATGGGACTTATATCCTCGACTGGGAAATCTGTACCAAATGCTATAACTCCAGATCTGTCTAATAATTCTTTATAAGCATATGCTAGATTTGCTCTTTTCTTTCCAATTCTATCATAGAGCCAATACATATCACTTGTAGCATGAGTTGGTTGAACTGATGGAATTATTTTTTGATTAAAAAGATCTATATCGTTCTCATTGATAACTTGAGCATGTTCTACTCTCCATCTTGGATCTCTGAAATTAAATAAAGCATCTCCATATGCATCTAGAACAACTCTATTTGCATTATCACCAATAGCATGGGTATTCATTTGAAATTTAGTTCCCGCTAACTTAAACGCAAGATTCCTTACAGAATCAATAGGAGTTCTTATAATTCCGAAATAACCGCTTCTATCTGAATACTCATCAATCATACTTGCACCTCTAGAGCCTAATGCTCCATCGGCATATACTTTTACCGATCTTACATTTAGTTTATCTGTTTTGTATGGACCTTTTTCTATATAGTAATCTACATCATCAGTATCATTCGCTATCATAGCATAGATCTTTATTTTAAGTATACCTGTTTTATGAAGACTATCTATTAATTCTATTTGTTTTCTTGTAATTCCTGCTTCAGATATAGTTGTTAAACCATTTTCAAATGCAATTTCTTGAGCTGAAATTAATGCTTTGATTGACTCTTCATTTGTAGGATCAGGTATAATATCGTCAATTAATCTCATCGCATTATCGATAAGAACTCCTGTAAGTTTTCCATTTGATTTAATAAATTCTCCACCATCAATAGTAGATAAATTATTAATTCCTGCAAGATTTAATGCAAAATCATTAACTAAATATGCATGTCCATCTATCCTTCTAAGTACAATTGCTTTATCTGGAAATTTTTCGTTTAGTAATTTGTTCGAAGGAAACGATTTATCATCCCAATCATTTTGATCCCAACCTCTTCCTATTATAAATTTCTTTTCATCAGAGTTATCAAATTTAATTACTCGATCTAAAACCTCATCAAGACTTTTTGTTTCTTTAAGATTTACTTGATCACTAAGAAATCCTAAATTATAAAAATGGGCATGTGAATCAATAAAACCAGGGTAAACAGGTAGTCCCTCAGCATTAATTATATTAGATGATGAAAATTTAGAGGTTACCGAATCGTCTCCTACATAAATAAATTTACCATCTTTTACAGCAAATGAAGTGGCCTTATTATTATCATCATCAACAGTATAAATCTCAGCATTATAAACAATAAGATCGACCTGTTCAGAACAAGAGAATAAAAATAGAGTCAGAAATAAAAAACCTTTTTTGATCATAAAAATAAAGTACAAATTAAATCAAATGAAAGGTATCAAACAAAAAAAAACTAAATAATAATTAACAATTTAATATTACAATATTTTATTACTTTGGCTCAAAGAAAAAATGGTTTTAGTTGAAATTAAAAATACAAACATTTCTATCGATACAAAAAATGTATTAGAAGACGTGAATTTTGAACTCTACAAAGGAGAAATGAAATTTTTAATTGGTAAAACAGGAAGTGGTAAAACAACTTTTATAAATTCAATCTTTGGTAATCTTGCTCCTTCAAAATCTGAGGTTTTTAATGTTCTTAACTATAACATCAATAGCCTCAGCAATAAAGAAATACCACTTTTAAGAAGAAAAATTGGATTTGTTTTTCAGGATTTTAAATTACTGGAAGACAGAAGCATCTATAATAATATGAAGTTTGTTCTTGAAGCTACTGGATGGAATGATGGCAATAAAATTGATAAGCAAATTCAAAAAGTTTTTGAACTAGTTGGTATCAATTCTCCAATGGAAAAGTTTCCAAACGAGTTATCAGGTGGTGAACAACAAAGAGTTGCAATAGCTAGATCTATGTTAAATGAACCAGAATTAATTATTGCAGATGAACCAACAGGTAATTTAGATCCAGAGACTAGCTCTGAGATAATTTCCTTGTTTCAAAAGTTAAACAAAATAGGCACTTCGATGATTATAGCTACTCATGATTATAATCTGATTCTAAAATTAGAAGGACAAGTTTATAAATGTGAAGATGGTAGTATCTTTGAAGTAAAAAGAAAACAATAACTGATAGTTATGATGATTTTAAATGAAATACCAAAAGACAAGTTTTTATTAATAGCAGGACCATGTGCTATAGAAGGAGAAGAAATTGCTTTAAAAATTGCTGAAAAGCTAATTTCAATTACCTCTAAACATTCAATCCCTATCGTTTTTAAAGGAAGTTATAGAAAAGCAAATAGAACAAGACTTGATAGTTTTACAGGTATTGGAGATTTGAAAGCTCTAAAAATTTTAAAGAAAATCAATAGTGAATTTAATGTTCCGGTTATAACTGATATTCATGATAAAAACGAAGCAGATATCGCAGCTGAATATGTAGATATTCTTCAAATTCCTGCATTTCTTGCTAGACAAACAGATCTTCTTGTAAGTGCTGCTAAAACAAATAAAATAATTAATATAAAGAAAGGCCAATTTATGAGTGCTGAAAGTATGAAATATGCAGTAGACAAGGTTAAACAATCTGGTAATGATAATATTATGCTAACAGAAAGAGGAACGCAATTTGGATACAACGATTTAATAGTAGACTTTAGAGGTCTATCAGAATTAAAAAAACTTGCACCTACTATTCTAGATGTAACTCATTCAGTTCAAAGACCAAATCAAACATCAGGTGTTACTGGTGGAAATCCTGAGTATATTGAATCTCTTGCAAGAGCAGGAATTGTGAACAATGTCGATGGTATATTTTTAGAAACACATACTAATCCATCTGAAGCAAAAAGTGATGGGGCAAATATGCTCAATATAAATAATCTTGAAGAGCTATTAAATAACTTACTTACTCTAAGAGAGGCTACATCAAAAATTTAGTTAATTATCATATCTTTGCACACTTAAGTACATTGATATATTGGGGTCGACAGGTTTTGACAGCAAGACTAATGATTTTATTTGCAAGTCGAGCAATGAAAATAAACTCGTAAATCTGATTTTTTAACCTTTAAATGGCGAAAATAACTACGCTTTAGCTGCATAATTGACTGAATTACAGTAAGTCATTGCGAATCTCAACTAGGTTGAGAAGCTAGATGTCTCTTGAAAACTTTGATTGACAGTTTTTAATTAAGAGATACCATAGAGTTAATCTAGAGTTTTATAAGCACTGGGTAAAACTTAAAACTTAAGTGATAAGGGAAATATTTTGGTTGTTATCTACCAAGTATTTTTTCGAAAATTTAATGATAACTAAACTTGTAGAAGGTAATTTTATTACTTGTATGGACGAGGGTTCGAATCCCTCCGACTCCACCATTTTAACCTCAACTTTAGTTGGGGTTTTTTTATTTAGGGTAGTTTGAATATATCTTCAACACTACAACTAAGTGTTTTGGAAATCTTTAAAGCCAATACTGTAGATGGAACATAAACACCATTCTCAATGGCATTTATGCTCTTTCTTGACACCTCTGCAGCAACAGATAGCTCCTGTTGTGTCAGCCCTGCTGATCTTCTTAGTTGCTCAAGGTTATTTAAAAGTTTTTTGTGGTCTTTTCCCAAGATTATTTTTTTTCATATTCATCAACTGCATCAGTAAGTTCTTTACCTGTATGTTGAGTTCTAAATAGAAATACTGATACGGCAGATAAAAGAATTAGAATCAATAATACAAATTCCTTATTATCTAATAAAGAGACAGACAACATGGCTGCAGCCCATAAAATCGAGTGTGATAAAATCTGTTTTTCCTTAGAACAATTGTATTTATTTTTTTTCATATTCTTCAACTGCATTAGTAAGTTCTTTCCCTGTGTTTGGATAAAGATATCCTGCTACTATCTGGCCTAAACCAATTAAGGCAACTAATGCTCCAACTCCTTCTAAAAATTTACCAAACGCTATAAAGCCAAGCATATACAAACCAGCTCCAACAAAAAGGGTTATAACTCCACTTCTACGATAGTCAATTGGATCCTTTTTTCTAGTTTCAAAAATTTTAAGTAACTCTTCTACTTTTGAAGGATCATCTAAATTTTTAGATATCTTAATTATTGTTTCATTCTTGTTTTTACCTTCGTGGTAAACAAAGAAAAAAGCTCCTAGAGGAACTATAACCCCTACTAATATTCCCAAAATTGGAATTAACTCTCCT
Organism: uncultured Bacteroidota bacterium; assembly: GCA_902509805.1. The sequence continues at coordinate 28,518 of CABWZL010000004.1, read as the reverse complement.
ATGTTATTCATAATTTATTTTTTATTAATGTAACGCAAACGTAACACTTTTTTTTATGAGTAGCAAACGTTACATTAAAAACTTTAAGCAAAAATCATTTATGATTGTGTATTTTTGATATTCCTGAAATTAATAGATACTTTATGAACTTACTCTCAGTTGAAGATATTTCAAAATCATATGGAGAAAAAGTACTCTTTAAGTCTATTTCATTTGGAATAAATAAAGGACAGAAAATTGCATTAATAGCAAAAAATGGAACTGGAAAAACTTCTATTTTAGATATAATAGTTGGAAAAGATAAACCTGATGATGGAAATGTTATATTTAGAAAAGGCATTCAAACAGCCTATCTTCCACAAGAGCCAAATTTAGATCCTAAATTAACAGTAGAAGAAACTATACTTAAGGCAGATAACCCTACTTTAAGAATTATAGCTAACTATGATAAATCACTTGAAGATCCAAATGATCAAGAAGCATATCAAAAAGCTTTTGAGGCAATGGATCAATCTCAAGCATGGGATTACGAGAAACAATACAAAAAAATTTTATTTAAACTAAAGCTTAATGATTTAGATGCCAAAGTAGGAAGTTTATCGGGTGGACAAATTAAAAGATTAGCACTTTGTAATGCATTACTAAAGGAGCCTGATTTACTAATCTTAGATGAACCTACTAACCACATTGATTTAGAAATGATTGAGTGGCTGGAAGATTATTTTTCGAAAGAGAAAATAACATTACTAATGGTTACTCATGATCGCTATTTCTTAGAGAGAGTATGTAATGAAATAATTGAACTAGATAATGGTATACTTTATACTTACAAAGGTAACTACTCATATTATCTAGAAAAAAGAGAAGCTCGTATTGCACAGGAGAATGTGGAGGCACATAAAAATAAGCTACATTTTAAAAAAGAATTAGAATGGATGCGCAGACAACCAAAAGCAAGAACTACAAAATCAAAATCTAGAATAGAAGATTTTAAAATAATAAAAGAGAAAGCAAGCCAAAGAAGAAATGAACACCAAGTTCAACTTGAAATAAATATGGAGAGACTTGGTAGTAAGATGATTGAAATGCATAAAGTTCAAAAGTCCTTTGGTGAAAAAATTATACTAAGTCATTTTAATTACACTTTTCAAAGAAATGAACGTATTGGCATCATTGGTAAAAATGGTTCAGGAAAATCTACATTCTTAAATCTTTTGACTTCAAATGATACAGTAGATGCAGGTAAAATAATTTGGGGAGAAACCTTAAAATTTGGATACTATACTCAAAAAGGAATTCCAGTAAAGGAAGAACAAAAAGTTATAGATGTGATTAAAGAATATGGAGATTATATTCCATTAAAAAAAGGGCGAAAAATATCTGCACAACAATTATTAGAGCGTTTTTTATTTGATCGTAAAAAACAATACGATTTTGTTAATAAACTAAGTGGAGGTGAAAAAAAGCGATTATACCTTTGTACAGTTTTAATTCAAAATCCAAACTTTTTAATCTTAGATGAACCAACTAATGATTTAGATATTATTACTCTTAACGTTTTAGAGAGTTTTTTATTAGACTTTCCGGGCTGTTTAATAGTTGTATCACATGATAGATACTTTATGGATAAGATTGTAGATCATTTATTTGTATTCAAAGGGGATGGTGTTGTCAATGATTTCCCAGGGAACTATTCAGACTTCAGGGCTTATGAAGATTCACGAGTGAAAGAAAACAAAGAATCTTTAAAAAATGATAAAAAAGAAAATGATTATCAAAAAGACACTAAAGAAAAAGTTGGATTTAGCTATAAGGAGCAAAAAGAATTTAAAAAATTAGAATTAGATATAAAAAAAATTGAGATTCAAAAAAAAGAAATTCAAAACAATTTCATTAAGGATAATCTTAGTGCAAAAGAAATTGAAAATCTTTCTATAGAACTTGGATTATTAGAAAAAGAATTAGAGTCCAAAACACAAAGATGGTTTGAGCTTTCAGAAATTTCAGAGTAAATAATTATAAAATAAAGAATAATGGGATTAACAAATAATGATATTTTTAAAAAACTACGAGTAGCTCATAAACTTCGGGACGATGAAATTGTTGAGATATGTAAGTTAGCTGAATTTGAAGTAACTAAGTCAGAGATAGGTGCAATCTTTAGAAATGAAAATCATAAAAACTTCATGAAATGTGGAGATCAATTATTACGTAATTTTTTAAATGGATTAATAATACATCTTAGAGGTCCCAAAGAATAAGTTATTACTTGAGCTTAAATGTCTTTTCATAGATTGAATTTTTTTTTTTAAATTAACGTTACTAAACAAAAAAATTAATTAACTATGAAAAATTTATTATTATCATTTATTTTATTATTCAGTTTTTCACTTAATGCTCAGTATGCAGTTATGTCTGCTGTTGACTTAAATGATGGTGCTGAAGAAGATTATTTAAAACTTGAAAAATTCTGGTCTGGTATTCATCAAGAGGCTATTAACCAGGGATTACAATCCGGATGGGCTGTATGGAAAAGAACTCCTCAAGAAGGTGATGAACCAGGAAATAATGAGTATCTAATTTTTGACCTATACAATTCTATGGAACAACTTGAAAAGGGATACAACGGAGCTGAATTAGCACAAAAAGTATATAAAGGAAAGATGTCTAGAAGATCTATTCAGAGAATGATGGATGGAACTGGTTCAGAGAGTAGAGAAAGAAGAAACTACATTCTTAAAGTAGTTGATGCAACAATACTTGCTGGAGGAAGCGCTAAGCCAGGAGATAAAGCTACACTTAACCTCATGACTAAAAAAACTGATGATTTTGAGAAATATGAATCTGAAGTATGGAAACCTATTGCAGAGAAAAATATTCTAAACGGAAGATTAAGACAATGGGTCTTAGTTGAAGTAACAGATAGAGCAGAAAATGCATATGAAGGTTTTACTCATTTTGCTTGGAACTTAAGCGGAAATCAAGATGTTGAATTTGAAGGTATGTCTGGTTTTAAATGGGATAAACTATGGGAAGGGATTGAGACTTCAAGAGATATGCAAGATTCAGAAGAATATACTTTAATTTATACAGCTAACTAAAAAATATAAAAATGAAAAAAATACTTTTACTATTTACACTAATATTTACAATAACTACTTCTGCTCAATACACTATTTTAAGTGCTGTTGACATTAAAGAAGGTATGGAAGATCAATATCTTCAGCTTGAAGAGTTTTTTGGACCAGTTCATGATTTAGCAATTAAAAAAGGAATTCAAGACCTACAAGCAGTTTTTAAAGTTGTTTCAACTAATGATGATGGCAATAACGTTGCAAATTATTTCATTGTTACCGGATTTTCAAGTAAAGAACAGCTAGATGCTTATAATAAAAGCTGGGAAGAAGGTAAATGGCTAGCCTTATCGAAAGAAGCTTACAAAGGAAAAATGTCTTCTAGAAGAGTTTCTAGATACCTAAACTCTGTTGGTTCAGAAAGTAATGAAAGAAGAAACTATCATTTAGTTGGAGTTGATGCTTCAATTTGGGCCGGAGGAGATCTTAAACCAGGTGATAAAATGAATATACTTGGAACTATTGCTAAGTCAGATGACTTTGAGCAATATGAATCAGAAGTATATAAGCCACTCATTGAAAAAGAAATTTTAAAAGGTAACCACAGATATTGGGCTCTTTCAAGAATATATGAAAGAACTGATAACGCATACGAAGATATTACCCACATGTTCTTTAATGTAGGTGTTGAGGGTGCAGATAATACTGAAGGTTGGCAAAAAATGCAGTCTAGTTTTAAAGGTCAAAAACTGCTTGAAGGACTTGGAGCTGCTAGTGAACACCAAAGCGGAGGTCAACTTGAGTTGATATCAATTCACAACTAACTTTAAAATTTATTACTAAATAAACCCACCTTAATGGTGGGTTTTTTATTTTTGTAACATGTATAAAGAAGAAATAATTCAATTTTTATCAAATTATGGCCTAAATTCTAATGTTTCAGGCATAATTTCCTCAGCTCTTATAATTATATCCATAAGTGTAATTGTCTTAGCAATTAATTTTATAACCAGAAATACTATTCTATCGTTTTTTAAAAGGATTGCAAAATCAACTTCATCTACTTTTGATGATTTATTAATAAAAAATAGAGTTCCAAGATTACTTTCATTCATTCCATCACTATTTTTTCTTTATCTTATTATACCTACTTATACAGATAACTTAATTATCATTATAGAAGCTTTAACCATACTTCTTTTTATAGTTACAGTTAAATCAATCCTTAGTACAGTAAAAGATTATTTCAAGCTTAGCCCATCATTAAAACATATACCAATAGATAGCTACATTCAAGTAATTATGATTTTCTTATGGTTTATAGGAATCATATTAATACTATCAGTACTTACTGGAAGAGAAATAGGAACATTCTTGGCATCCCTTGGAGCTTTATCAGCTATAATTATTTTAGTATTTAGAGATACTATTCTAGGTTTTGTTTCCAGTATTCAAATCACAGTAAATGATACTGTTAGGATTGGAGATTGGATAACAATGAAAGGATCTGATGCTGATGGGACAGTTATTGAGGTAAACCTGTCAACGGTTAAGGTTCAAAACTTTGATAACACAATTACAACAATACCAACTTATAAATTAGTGTCTGACTCTTTTGTAAACTGGAGAGGAATGGAAGAATCTAAGGGAAGAAGGATAAAAAGATCATTATTAATAAAACCTAGCTCAATAGCTTTTTTAAAAAATAATGACATAGATGAGCTTAAAAAAGTTAAGTTAATTACTGAATATTTAAATACTAAAATCAAGGAAATTGATTCCTATAATCAAAAAAATAATGCAGACAAGTCAATGCTGCTTAATGGAAGAAACCTTACTAATCTTGGTGTATTTAGAGTTTATATTGAACAGTATCTAAAGGCTCATCCTATGACTAATGATGACTTAACTATGATGTGTAGACAACTTGAGCCAACTTCTCAGGGTATTCCAATTCAAATCTATGCTTTTTCAAAAGACAAAGAGTGGACAAAATATGAGGCGCTAACCTCTGATATTTTTGACCACCTTTTATCTTCTGTTAAATATTTTAATTTAGAATGCTTTGAACTTAATCAATTCGCATCTAATTAATTCCAGTACCTGAAAGATGAGGAGGGTTTAACTCCTTAACCTCATTTTCTAGAGACTCAAGCTCAGATTTAAATTCTTTAACGTCTGAAGCTAGCTTTTCAAATAATCTTTCTGCGATATCTAAATTAGACTTATTCAGATCAGTTGGACCATATGAAGTTGAAAGTCCTTGCATAGCAATTTGAACTCTCATTGATATAGTAGGCTTATCCCACTCACCAATTTCATCTCTTGCAGGATTACTTCCAGTCTCAGAATCAAAAGCATTATATTTTGCCTTAAAGTCAGATATTTTCTTCATTATTTCAGGAGAAAAAGTCTCTAATTGAAGGGATGCCTTGTCTAACAATTCAATTTTAGATTTCATTATATTAAATTCATCTTGATATTTAGACATAGCCACATATAAGTTTGAAACCCTAGTTCTAAACGAGTTATATTCAGAATATGAAGCGCCCTCAAGAGTACCTTTTCTTAATGGCTTAACATTAAAAGCAATTGGTCCATCTAATTTCTCGACTGATCCATTATTTTCAAGATAAATCTCAGCATGATACTCACCTGGAGTTACATATGGTCCAGATGGATTAAACCAAGAATTTGCTTGACCTCTACCTGCTCTTACAGGGTAATAGCTCTGATGTCTTAAATTCCAGGCAATTCTACTAGAACCATTAGAAGCATTTTTCTTAACATTTCTTATGTGGTTTCCTTCTGAATCTTTAATTGTAAGGATAATACTTGCAGGTTTTTCATTCATTTCATCTGCAAGTTTATCATAACCTGGAAAAGGTACATCCTTATTATCAGCATTAAGTCTTCTTTCTCTTTGCATCCTTAAAGATTTAGAAGTCTTTGGCACATCATTTAGATTATAAGTAAAGACTGCACCATATTCTGGATTTTTAGCAGTATAAAATTGTCCACCAGTGTTTCCCAATGAGTTTCTAGGCTTAAATAACTTAGCATCTCTTGGTTTGAATAATTTACCTTTTTTAGATAAGTTATCTGAAGTCATTTCTCTTAGAGCACTATAATCATCTAAAACAAAGAAACCTCTTCCAAATGAAGCACCTACTAAATCGTTTTCTCTTTCTTGAATCACAATATCTCTAAATGAAATTGTTGGACTTCCAGGAAGTTTCTGCCAGTTTCCACCTGCATTTAAAGATGTGTAAATTCCATACTCCGTAGCTAAAAAGAATAAATCTTTTTTGACATGATCTTGAACAAATCTCCAAACTAAAGTTCTTGCCGGGATGTTATTTGAAATAGATTCCCATGATTCTCCTAAATCTGTGCTTTTAAAAAGATATGGAGAAAGATCACCTTCCTTATGGTTGTCTAATGAAACATAAACAGTATTTGCATCATATAAGTCTGCCTTTATATCATTTACAAATGATCTTTCAGGGATTCCTAATTTAGTTACTGGTATAGACTTCCATGAATCTCCACCGTCAGTTGTAACCTGAATAAATCCATCGTCAGTTCCAGCCCAAATTACACCTTGTTTAACAGGAGATTCTGAAAGTGAGGTAATTGTATTGTATTGAGACATTGCTTTAACATCCCAAGCATTATCCCAACTTTGAGTTCTTCCCATAATTGGAAGTTCAATTCTATTTTCATTTCTTGTTAAATCACCTGAAATAGGCGTCCAACTATCACCTCTGTTTCCTGATTCCCACACTCTATATGAAGCAATATATATTTTAGCAGGATCATGAGGACTTACTAGTATAGGTGTGTCCCAGTTATATCTTTCATGAGGATCACCCTCTAATGCCTGAGGCTGAACAAAAACCTGCTCTCCTGTTTCTAAATCAACTCTATGAAATCTTCCCTCTTGAGTTGTAGCATATATAATGTTATTATATACAGGATCAGTAGCAGATTGATGACCATCTGCAAATAAAGTCTTATACCAATCTCTATTTGTAATACCCGCACCTTCATCAGTAGCAGATGGGCCACCTGCAGAACCATTATCTTGAGTTCCACCAAATATATGATAGAAAGGCTCTGCATTATTTACAGCAACTTTATAAAATTGAGTTAATGGTAAATTTAGGAAATAGTGCCAATTTTGAGCTAAATCAAAACTTTCATATATACCTGCATCTGTTCCAACCATAATATAATCAGGATCACTTTCTTTAAAAGCAATAGCATGATGATCACTGTGTTTCTGTCTTCTTCCTTCTAGTGTTCGGAAGTTTTTACCTCCATCTTCAGATGTTAAAATTTGAACATTCATTAAATATAATCTGTCAAATTTATGAGGACTTGTATATAGTTCTTGATAATAATGAGGTCCTGTTCCACCTGAAACAGTATTTGACATCTTTTTCCATGACTCTCCCCTATCCTCTGATCTATAAATACCTCCCTTAGTTCTATCAGTCTCAATTGCAGCATAAACTACATCTGGATCTTGATATGACATTGCTATACCTATTTTACCAAGATTGGATCTTGGTATTCCATTAGTTAACTTTTTCCATGTTTTTCCATTATCATCAGACCTGTGAATACCTGATCCAGGACCACCACCCATGTATGCAGCAACAGTTCTATGCCTATCCCAGGTAGCAGCGTAAATAATATTAGAGTGTCTTGAATCCATCATAATATCAGTAACACCTGTCCATTCAGATCCTCCTAATATTTTATTCCACGATTTTCCTCCATCAGTTGTTTTATACAACCCTCTTTCTCCTCCACTAGACCATAACGGTCCTTGAGAAGCAACATAGACAACATTAGAGTCATCTGGATGAACAATTATCTCAGAAATATGTTCTGAATTTTTTAATCCCATATTCTTCCATGATTTTCCTCCATCAGAGCTTCTATATACTCCATCTCCGTAACCCACGTGTCTTCCTCCAACATTTTCACCAGATCCAACCCAAATTATACTTGGATTTGAGGGATCAATTGTTATTGATCCAGTTGAATAAGTAGGTTGACTGTCAAAAATTGGTTTCCAGGTTGTACCTGCATTTTCAGTCATCCAAACACCACCAGAACCAACAGCAACATACCATACATTTTCATTATTTGGATGGATTGCAATATCTGCAATTCTTCCAGATAAAAATGCTGGTCCAATATTTCTAAGCTTAAATGCATTTAATGAAACCTTCTGAGTCTTTGAATCATCTTTTTGATTTCTTTTTCTTTGAGAGTTAGCATCAATTGGCATGAGCATAAAGAAAGCTAACATTAATATTAATAATCTATTCATATCTAAATTTTTATATTTTGACCTTAGTAGGTTAAAAAAGTTTAGATAAATATAAATAATATTTAGAAAATCTCCGCTATCATGCACCTAGCACTTCCACCACCATTTTCTTCAATGGTTTTAATATCTGCATGAATAATATCAGTATGTTTCTCAATAATGTTTAACTGAGAACTTTTTATAGATTTATAAGCTCTAGAACTCATGACTAATAATGGATTATACTTAGAATCAATTAATTGAATAGAATTCCCCAAAAATGAACACATTTGATCTATTGTAATATCAATTATTTCAAGATTAGAATCTTTCAAATTAGCTTTAACAGATGTTCTCTGGTTTTCATCTTTTATAGAGTCTAGACATATAATCGAAAAATTATTGCAAATAGACATCATCACATTAGTATGATAAATAGGCTTTGATTGATATGTTGAATTAAATACAATAGGTGTATAATTCATTTCTGAACAAAACAACTGTAGTAATTCATTATTGGATCTTGAAGATAAAGAACAATAAGCAAATTTATTTTTTCTATCTAAAACAATACTTCCAGTTCCTTCTAAGAACTTGTTGTCATTTTCAAAATGAGAATAATCTTTAATAATTTCAATATTTAAGCCTTGATTAAAAAGCTTTTCTAATGTTGAAGACTTTCTCTCAAGTCTTCTATTTGAAGCGAACATTGGATATAGCACTGCTTTGTGAGATTTATGAAAAGAAATCCAGTTATTAGGAAAAACAGCATCTGGTGTATCAAATTCACTATCATCATCAAGAGCATGAACTAAAATACCTTTCTTTGAAATAGCTTCTTTAAGTCTCTCAAATTCAGAGATAGCATTATCAGAAATTGATATATTATTAACCTGCTTAGATTGAAAGGAGTTATCAGTAATAGTCAACTCATTATTCCTAAATTTATTAGGAGAAATCATTAAGATTCTTGATGTAAGATGTTTCATCACCCTCTATTTAATGGTAACGTTGAACATCTAAACAAACCCGACATTTTAGAAACATTAGAGTAATCAACCTTCTCGACTATCACTCCTTTTTTTTCAAGCCAAGAATTCAATCTATTAAACTTTATATTAGATACAATTACATCAGGAGAAATAACCAAAACATTTGATGTTAATTCAAATGTTTCCTCTGAATTAGCTATAAAAACATTACTCTCCCCAAAATAATTAATTAAAAATTCAACATCCTTTTTGTTCTTAAATCCATCCGGACAAATAATTGCTTTATCAACTGATATAGTTTGAAAACAACAATCTAAATGGAGAGTATTTTTATATATATCAGTATTTGACTTTTTCAAATCGATCGGAATGATTTCTTTAGAAGTAATCATTTTCTTTAAATAATCAATTGATGAATTATTAGTTCTGGCTGTAATCAATTTAGAATAATCATCGTCAGAGTATGTTCCAATAAATACTTTATCATTATGAACAATTACATCTCCACCCTCTATATGCATAAACTCGGGTAATTTAATAACACCAACATCAAAATTTTTTAGAGTTTCCTCAATTCCTTTTAGCTCATCGTGTCTGTTAGGAACAATATTTGACAAGAAAAATAAGTTAGAAATAACAAAGCCCAGGTCTCTTGCGAAAATTTGATTACAATTATTAATATTATTAGGCCTTAAAACCTCTACGTTATGCTTTACTAATTTATTATAAAAACTATCCACTTCTCTCAGGAGATCATCTTCAATTGGGTAAGAATTGTTTTTTATGTGATATAAAGATCTAGGGTCATATGCATCAGACTCTGTTGGAGGATCGCCAAGATCACTAGCAATACCAAGTATTACTGTTTTGAGTCTTGAATACTCATTTTCAATGTTAATTTTAATCATTAAAGAACTTTATTTTTCTTATTTGCAAAATAAGAAATTAAGCCTAAAAGAGTAACAAAAATAATTGAATAATAAACAAAGTCAGGTGAAACAACCTTATCACCTGAAGCATATGAGTGAAGTCCTACTAGATAAAAGTTCACTCCAAAATAAGTCATCATGATAGCAGCAAATGATATTATGCTCATTAAGTTAAATAGCCACTTATTATTTAACTTAGGAACAATTCTTAAGTGAAGTACAGCTGTATATATAATTATAGAAATTAATGCCCAGGTTTCTTTTGGATCCCAGCCCCAATATCTACCCCAACTTTCATTAGCCCACATACCTCCAAGAAAATTACCAATAGTTAACATTACTAAACCTATTGTAAGAGATAGCTCAATTACAATAGTTAATTCCTCAAGTTTTCTTGAGAATACTTTTTTATTCTTTTTATTGGCTATTATTGTCAATAATAGCACAACAATACCTAATATCATTCCAATTGCAAATGGACCATAACTTCCAACAATAACAGCTACGTGAATCATTAACCAGTAACTGTCAAGAACTGGCTGAAGATTAGCAATAGAGGGGTCTAACCAATTCAATGAAGCTACATATAACATAATTGAAGATACAAATGTGGCAGAAGCTAAAGTAAAATATGATTTTCTTCCAAAGATTATTCCAAAAGCTACCGTTGCCCAGGCAACAAAAAGTATCGACTCATAGGCATCACTCCAGGGAGCATGACCTGCAATATACCATCTAGCAGCAAGACCTAAAGTGTTTAATGCAAAAAGCACAAATATTATATACTTAATAAATTTTATTAAGATATTATAGAATCTGTTATCATTAAATATTTGAAGAATAAGAATTAGCAATAGTGATAAACCAAGCATTAAATACCATCTATATAGTTTATTGAAAATATCAACCTTATTGTAAATTATTTCGGATGAAATCTTGGAATCACTTGGCATGACATCTTTTCCATACTTATTTTGAAATCCTTTAATACTTTCAAGTAACTCCTCAGGCTGACTGTAATCTCCACTGATTTTTGATCCTCTTAGTGTCTGAAAATACAGTTGTAATACATTATTAACGTATAAAGAATCCGCTCCATTAAAATTAACATCTTTTACCTCTGGAAGGGATACCCACTTATTATTGTAATCATTAGGAACAGGAAAAATTCTCATAATCTTACCTTCTAATGCTGAATATAACAGGTTAACTCTTCTATCTAATTCTATAACATCCTTTTCAATTTGAGTAGGAATAGTCGCTAAATAAGCTTTTTCAAGATTAGTAGCTAATTTATAATTACCTAATGAGTCAAAAAATGACACTAAAGGAGCTCTTTTTAGGTCACTATCTAATCCTAAAATATTTTTTATTGTGTCACCTTTTTGGCCTGACTTTATATAAACAATGGGAGCATTAAACCAAACTCCTGGATTATCCATTATAGATAATAAAACCTGATCAGAGTTAAGACCTTTATATGTATTAGACCTACTAACCTTTCTTAATAATTCAGATGCAAAAGTATTAGCAGGTTTCATTCTACCTCCGCTATCTTGAATAACTAATTCACCAAATTTACTAGAATGAGCTTCTGTGAAACTATTGGATTCAATTATTGAATCAATGTATGAAGATTTAGAAGATGTGTCTGCTGATTGAGCAAGCAAACTATTTGAGAGAAAAAGAAAAATTATAACAGAAGTTTTTTTATTTAGTTGTTTAGCTAAGAATTTAAACCTAGTATTTCCTTGAAAAAAAATACCCAGCATACTTAGATATAATAAAAAATAACCAGCATAAGTTATAAATGTTCCCCAAAAATCATCATTAACTGATAATACAGTTCCTTTTTCGTCAGGATCAAAGGATGCTTGAAAAAACCTGTATCCTTTGTGATTAAGAATATTATTCATGAATATATCATATTCAAATGTATTCTCATCTTCGACAGTTACCTTGCTTTTAAATGATGAATAACTATTCTCAGTTCCAGGGTATTTATCAGCTATAAAATCATTTAACTTAATAGAAAAAGGGAGCTCTACCTTACTTGAACCATAAGAAAGATAAAAATCAAGGTCATCTATAGTGATTTTCTTAGGATTATTGACAAATCCTCTTCCTCCAAGCAAAGGTATTCTCTCAGAGGTTTCATTATAATTTAAATTAACATATAATACATCTTGACTTATACCGTCATCATCTTCAGCATCTAATATATCAAAAACACCTCTTAGCGCTGGCTCGGGAAAAACAAATTGAAATCCTGGTATTTGATACAAAGATCTCAACTCAAGCAATTCTGTTTTGTCTTTTTCTAAAGGAGCAGTTTGCTGAGTTGCCATGATTGTATATTGTGCATCAAATGGTGATTCAATAAAATACTCTCCCGACTTTGACGATATGTTAATAGCTCCTTTTTGATAATAATTAAATGAAAATAAAATATTTTGAATACTAGACACCTCTCCTTCTTTTATATAGTGTTCTCTTCTATTTCCATCTGCAGCCTCAACTAATTTAATATACCTTTCTCCACTAGGATCTAAAACTAAACCTTCAGTTATGTTTTCTCTAAAGGAGTCATACGTTATAGAAAAATATTTTGAGTCAAAATCATCTTTAACTTTAAATCTATTATCGGTATGTTTTGATAGAAGAAGCTTCTTAGGCTTTAATGTTTTTCTTAGTGGTTCTCCTTTAATTTCACCATCAATAAAAACATTTAAATACGTTTTTTCAGATAAATAACTATTTGATGTAGTATTTTCTCTAATCGGCATAACACCTTCATCGCCTATATATCTTGTTACTAAAGCCCCTAAAAGAATAAAAATAAAAGATAAATGAAGAACAAGAACAGATAGTTTTTCCTTACTTAATAGGTTATACTTTTTAATATTTCCCATAAAATTTACCATCAGTAGAAGCATGAGAACTTCAAACCACCAGGCATTATAAACCCAAATTCTTGCAGCATCAGTTGAATACCATGTCTCAAGAAATGTTCCAATACCCATTGCTAAAGGGAACAATATCAAGAGTACTAGCATTAGCTTAGTTGAAAATAAAATTTGTAAAATTTTTGAGCCCATTAGTAAGGCTGTAAAGATAAATATGAATTTTAAATATTTAGTGTAATTCTAAACAATTACATGTTAAAGTTTAATTAAATTTGAATCTTTAAAATATTATGGATTCTTACAAAACAAGATTAAAAGACATTACTACTTTTATTTTCGACGTAGATGGAGTAATGACAAACGGAAAAATCATATATAGATATGATGGTAAAATTGACAGACAATTTAATGCAAAGGATGGTTATGCTGTTAAACATGCAATATCTAAGGGCTATAAAATTGCTATTATATCTGGAGGTATGCAGGAAAATGTTAGAAAAAGGCTTAATTCTCTTGGTATTGAAGATGTTTTTCTAAGGGCCTTTGATAAAATTGGAATTTTTGAAAAATTCACAAATGACAAAAACATTAACCCTAATAATATTTTATATATGGGAGATGACAATCCAGATATTAAAGTTTTAAAAGTTGTAGGAATTTCAACATGCCCTAATGATGCTTCAGTTGATGTTAAATCAGTCTGCGATTATGTTTCTCCAAAAGATGGAGGTTATGGGTGTGTTAGGGATGTAATTGAACAAGTAATGCGAATTCATGATAAATGGATATAATAAATAGCTCTAATTATCAAATAATTTTAGGCTCAGGATCTTCTAGAAGAAAAGAACTTCTAGAAATGACAGGAATTAAATTTGTTGTTAATTCCAATCCTGTAAATGAAGATTTTCCAGAATCATTAAAAAGAAAAGAAATAGCTGAGTTCATTGTTTCAAAAAAAACAGAACCCTTTAAAGAAATTGTAGGTAAGAATGAAATTATTATCACCGCGGATACACTTGTTTGGTTTAAAGAAAAATGCTGGGGAAAACCAAATGATAAAGAACATGCAAAAAAAATGCTTAAAATGTTCGCTGGATTATCACATGAAGTGATTACTTCTGTTGGTTTTTTAACCTCAAATCACTTTGAAATATTAACTGAGGTTACTGAGGTAACATATAAAGATTTAAACGAAAAAGAAATAAATTATTATGTTGATACAGTTAATCCAATTGATAAAGCTGGAAGCTACGGAATTCAGGACTGGATTGGGATGATAGGAGTAGAAAGAATTAAAGGTAGTTACACAAGCGTTTTAGGACTTCCTGTTCCCCAAGTTACTAGTCAAATATTAAAAATTATCAATGAAAATCTTTAAGTTAAAATATTCACAAAAGCTTCCTATAAATTTGAATGAAGCATGGGATTTTTTATCATCGCCTAACAATTTGGAATTAATAACACCCAAGTCTATGGATTTCAATATTATTGATTGGGACAAAAAGAAAGCTTACCCTGGTCAAATTATTCAGTATACGGTAAAACCTCTCTTAGGTATTAAAATTAATTGGGTTACGGAAATAACTCAGGTAAGAGATAAAGAGTTTTTCATAGATGAACAGCGATTTGGTCCATACACATTTTGGCACCATAAGCACTTTATAAAAGAAATTGAAGGAGGTGTGATTATGGAAGATGTAATTCATTATAAGCCTCCTTTTGGGTTTATTGGAGTTCTATTAAATTTCCTTTTTATTAATTCTAAGTTGAATAGTGTTTTTAAGTATAGAGAACTTGAATTAATAAAAACTTTTGGAAATTTTAAATAAATGAAAAATATTTTACTGATTGGTGGCTCAACCGGAATAGGTTATGAACTATCACAAAAACTTAAAGAAGATAACAATCTTTTTATAGCTACGAGAGATAAAGAAAAATTTAATGATACCAATATCAAAACTAATGATCTTAACCTCGATAATGAATTTGAAACTGATTGGTTACCAGATCAAATTGATGGATTTGTCTATTTGCCTGGTACAATTAACTTAAGACCTTTCAAAGGGTTAAAACCATCTGTATTTCTTGAAGACTTTAATATTAACGTAATGGGATGTATTGAGATTCTACAAAAAGTACTTCCTAAAATTCAAGCAGCTGAAAATGCAAGTATTGTTATGTTCAGCACTGTTGCAGTAAAAGTTGGAATGCCATTTCATAGCTCCGTATCATCATCTAAAGGAGCAATCGAAGGACTAACAAGAGCATTAGCAGCAGAGTTTGCTCCAAAAATAAGAGTTAACGCTATAGCTCCGTCTATACTAGAAACTCCAATGTCAGAAAAATTCCTTAATTCAGAAACAAAATTAGATAATGCAAAAAATAGACACCCATTAAAGGAGATAGGATCAGCCGATGATGTTTCTGAAGTTGTTAAATTTTTACTTGAAGATAACAGTAAATGGATGACTGGTCAAATCATATCAATAGACGGAGGTATGAGTTCAGTTAAAACAAATTAATGAGAGGTGTTAAGAAAACAAACCTCCCCTCAAAAACATGTCCAACCTGCGGGTTTGATTTTATATGGAGAAAAAAATGGGAAAAAAACTGGGATAATGTTAAATACTGTAGCAAATCATGTCAAAGAAAAAAGTCACTAGTTTAGTTTGGTTTAGAAATAACCTTAGAGTGTTAGATAATATCTCTCTTTCTAAATCTATTGAAGAATCAGATAAAACAATTGGATATATCAATATAGATCCAAAAGATTTTAAAGAAAGTAGATTCGGATTTAAAAAAATAGAAAAATTTAGAGCAAAGTTTCTTTTAGAATCAATTTCTGATCTAAAAAAGAATTTAAAGAAACTTAATATCTCACTAATTATTACACATGAAGATATAGGATCATCTATCAATAAGATTGTAAATAAATATCAAATAGACAATATTTATTTACAAAGAGAATGGACAAGAGATGAAATTATTCAGGAAAAAAATATTCCAAATGATATTAATCTTATAAAAGATTTTGATCAGTTCATGTATTTACCAAATGATGTAAGTGATATTTATGATAATATACCTCGTGGTTTCTCAAATTTTAGAAAAAAATGTGAAAAACTTCTAACTATTAATGACACACTTCCATCCCCTGTTTCATTGAATATAGATAATCAAATTGATGATGAATATGGTGTTCCTTCACTTTCTGACTTAGGGTATGAGCATTTTGAAGTTCATAGAGAATCTGCTTTTAAATTTACTGGTGGTGAAACCTCTGGAATTAATAGAGTGAATGAGTATTTTTTTCAATCTAGAAACTTATCAAAATACAAACTAACTCGTAATGGTCTATTAGGTGAAAATTATAGTTCTAAAATTTCTTCTTGGTTATCTAATGGTTGTATTTCAGCAAAATATGTTTATCATCAAATAAAGCTTTATGAAGATACAGTTGAAAAAAATGATTCAACTTATTGGTTATTTTTTGAATTAATCTGGAGAGATTTCTTTAAATATGTCTCCATGCAACATAAAAATAAGTTTTTTAGTATTGATGGAATTTATGGCAATAACAAGGAATGGTCGAGTGATATTGTTATTCTAAATAAATGGATTAAAGGTGAAACAGAAGATTCATTTATAAACGCAAACATGAATGAATTATCACAAACAGGGTTTATGTCAAATAGAGGAAGGCAAAATGTTGCAAACTATTTAACAAAGGAATTAAAGATAGATTGGAGAATTGGTGCAGAATATTTTGAATCACTACTTATTGATTACGATGTTCACAGCAACTATGGAAACTGGTTATATAATGCTGGAATAGGCAATGATTCAATGCCTTTTAGAAAGTTCAACCCAAAACTACAGTCTGAAAGATATGATCCAAAAAAGAAGTTTGAACAAACTTGGTTAAATGGATAAAATCTGTAGTATAGTATTGCCAAATCAATTATTTAAAGAAAGTCTTTTCCACAAAAAGCACTTTAAAATTTTCATGGTAGAAGAACATCTTTTTTTCAATCAATATAAATTTCATAAACAAAAAATTAGCTTTCATAGAGCTACAATGAAATTTTATTATGATTATTTAAATAAGTTTGGGTGTGATGTAGAATATGTAGAGTCATTAAGCAAAGAATCTAATATCCAAGTACTTGTTGAAAAAATTAATTTTCTTGGATATGAAATAATTGAAATATATGACCCTGTTGATTATCTTTTAGATAAAAGACTTAAAAAGATATGTAATGAATTAAATATTAAACTTATAATTCATGAAACCAAGTTATTCATTAACACTAGTGAAGAATTAAAAGATTTTTTCAAAGAATCAAAAAAGAAATTTTTTCAAACATCATTTTACAAATCAGAAAGAAAAAAAAGAAATGTATTAATAGATGATAATGGAAAACCTGAAGGTGGAGAGTGGACATATGACATCTTAAACAGGAAAAAATTTCCAAAAGATAAAATTCCTCCTAAAATTATAAATCCAGAAAAAAATGCATATATACTTGAATCAGAGACATATGTAGATAAATATTTTAAAAATAATTATGGATCTCTTGGTCAGTTTATTTATCCAACAACCATTGAAGAATCAGAAAAATGGTTTAGAAATTTTTTGCAAGAAAGGTTTAATAATTTTGGAGATTATGAAGATGCAATTGTTAAAGATAATCTTACTCTTAATCATAGTATTTTAAGCCCTTTAATGAATGTTGGGTTTATAACTCCTAATAAAGTAATTTCTGATTCATTGCAATATTCTCACAAAAATGATATTCCAATCAATTCTTCAGAAGGATTTATTAGACAAATTATGGGGTGGAGAGAATTTATCAGGGGTATATACTGTGTCAAAGGAACTTTTGAAAGAACTAGGAACTACTGGGGGTTTACTAGAAAAATTCCTGCTTCATTTTATACTGGAAATACTGGGATTGAACCCATTGATGATTCTATAAAAAAAGTATTAAAAACTGGTTATTTACATCACATCGAAAGATTAATGGTTTTGGGAAACTTCATGATGTTGTGTGAGTTTGATCCAGATGAGGTATATAAATGGTTTATGGAATTATTTATTGATTCTTATGATTGGGTAATGGTTCCTAATGTCTATGGTATGAGTCAATTTGCTGACGGTGGTCTTATGTCTACAAAACCATACATAAGTAGTAGTAATTATGTATATAAAATGAGTGATTATAAAAAAAATGAATGGGATAAGACTTGGGATGGGCTTTTCTGGAAATTTATGGATAAACATAGAGATTTTTTTATAAAAAACCCTAGACTTAGAATGCTCATAAATACATTTGATAAGATGGATTCAATAAAAAAAGAGACTCACTTAATTAATGGAGAGAACTTTATAAAAAAAATTACAAATGAATAAGAAAAGTCTAATTGAGATTGACAGAATAATTGAAATGGCTTGGGAGGATAGAACTCCTTTTGAAGCAATATTTGATCAGTTTGATATTAATGAAAAGGAACTAATAAGTTTAATGAGAAATAATCTCAGGAATAGTAGTTTTAAACTTTGGAGGAAAAGAGTTAGCGGAAGAAAAACTAAACACTCAAAATTAAGAGAAAATAGTGTTGACAGATTTAAATGTAAAATGCAAAGGAATATCTCAAACAATAAAATATCAAAAAGATAAATTTAAATTCTTTCAACATCTGCTCCTATAGACTTCAATCTCTCAACGATATTCTCATAACCGCGGTCTATTTGTTCAACATTCTGAATTATACTTTCACCAGAAGCAGATAGAGCAGCAATAAGAAGAGCAATACCAGCTCTAATATCAGGAGAAGTCATGTTTGTTGGTTTTAATGAAGAACTAAAATTATGACCAATAACAGAAGCTCTATGAGGATCACATAAAATTATTTTAGCCCCCATGTCAATTAACTTATCTACAAAAAATAATCTACTTTCGAACATTTTTTGATGAATTAGTGTACTTCCATTAGCTTGAGTAGCAACAACTAGTATAATAGAAATCAAATCTGGACTAAATCCGGGCCAAGGAGCATCAGAAACAGTTAAAATTGAACCATCTATGTAATTGGTGATAGAATATCCATTTTTGTGAGCTGGAATAATAATATCGTCATTTTCTTTATTTAATGTGATTCCCAACTTTCTAAAAACCTCAGGTATCTGACCTAAATTTTTCCATGAAACATCTTTAATTCTTAGTTCACTTTGAGTCATTGCTGCTAATCCAATCCAACTTCCAATCTCTATCATATCAGGTAATATTTTATGATTAGCTCCACCTAACTTTTTAACACCTTCAATATTCAATAGATTTGATCCAATTCCAGATATGTTAGCTCCCATATTATTTAACAATAAACATAATTGTTGAATATATGGTTCACATGCAGCATTATAAATAGATGTGGTTCCATCAGCTAAAACAGCTGCCATAATTATATTTGCAGTTCCTGTTACGGATGCCTCATCTAGTAAGATACTAGTGCCTTTAAGAGAATTTTCAGATACGACTGAATATGTTCTATTGTTTGAATTATATTCAAGTTTTGCTCCTAGTTTTTCAAGATTATTAAAATGTGTGTCTAATCTTCTTCTGCCAATTTTATCTCCACCTGGCCTAGGTATAGAGGCAGATCCAAATCTAGAAAGAAGAGGCCCTACTAACATAATTGATCCCCTTAGTGATTTAGCATCCTTTAAAAAATCTCCATTATTGAGATAATCAAGGTTAATTTTTTTTGCATTGAAACAGAATTTACCCTTGTCTAACTTTTTTATTTTAACACCAAGATTTTCAAGAATTTCTATTAGTTTATTGACATCGATAATATCTGGAATATTAGAGATTGTAATATCACTTTCTGATAATAAAGTAGCACAGATTACCTGAAGAGCTTCATTTTTAGCACCTTGAGGTCTGATCTCACCAGACAATTTAATACCTCCTTTTACTCTAAGACTGGACATTAATATCTTCTTTTAGGCTTTTTTCTGTTTTTATTATTTGACTTATAATTGTTATTTGTCTTGTAATTATTATTTGTCTTAACCATATTTTTAAGAAATTCACTTGAATCTGTCAATGGAAGTTTAGATTCAGGAACTCTTAATGTTCCATTAGATAAATCTGCTAAGTGATTAAAAATTACTTTATCATCAACAGAATCCTTATTCCAATTTAAAAAACATTTCTTCATATGATTAGCTATATTGGCTATTAGCTTATCTTTTAATTCACCTTCATCCCACTCCATTGCTATATCAATCATTTTCTTGATATTATTTCCATAGAACCTGTATTTTGGAAAACTCTGAGGATAGTCTAGTTTATTAGGCTTTCTATTAACATAAATTTCTTTAGAGGGTTTTTCAAAAGGACTATCTGCATCTAGCTCAAAATTAGACATTATAAAGAGTTGAGCCCACAGCTTATGTTGAAAATCAGGAACATCTCTTAAGTGAGGATTAAGGTTTCCCATTACACCAATTATAGCTTTAGCCATTTTATTTCTTTCATCTTTATCTTTTAGAGCCACAGCCTGATCAATCATTTGATGAACGTGTCTTCCATATTCAGGAATTATTAACTTGGTTCTCTCTGTATTATATTCTAATGAATTCATATTGCGCAATTTAATAAATTAATTACCATTTAGAGACTTATTATATCATCTATAATACTAACCTCTTTATATACCTTAATAACATCAGCTGGAGACGATGCAAAGTGCTCAAATGTTACACTAATAAACTTATTGCTTGAAGATGACTTAAAGGATGATTTTCCATTATAATTATTTAAAATTTTTTTTAATTGATTTATCTCATCACTACCATCCTTAACAATGAATTTATACATGTACATGCCAGGCCAATCTTGAGAATCTAACAACTGTTCTTCGAATCTTAAATAAAAATCTTCAGATTTAGTATTTTTATTTGACAAGGGAATTATTTTTGTAAAAACTTTCTACAAATATAACTAAACCTTTTTTGCAGAAATGGTACAAGAAAAAATAAATAAAAGAATTGTTTTAGCTGGGGGACCTAGCACTGGAAAGACTAGTGTGTTAAATGAACTTATCAAGCTAGAATATCATTGTTTTCATGAGGCTGCTAGAGAGATATTCTCTGACTATAAACTTAGAGGATCAGATTTTAAATCAGATCCTGATAAAATAAGTGAGGAGATTTATAAAAGAAGGCATAATGACTATTACCAAGCAGATAACTTAAACTGTAAAGACAATATTGTTTTCTATGACAGAGGAATTCATGAAATTACAGCTTACCTAAGATCTATTGACAAGTCCTCAAGTTATTGGGATAACTTACCATCTGATTATAAATATGACCTAATATTTATCTTTCAACCATGGAAAGAAATTTATAAAAAAGATAAAGAAAGAATAGAAGAGTTTAGTGATGCAAAAAAAATTAGTCCTTTTATAAATAAAATATACCATGAATCAGGGATTAAAATTATTGAGGTTCCTATTATCAGTATTGAAGAAAGAGTTAAATTTATTTTAGACAATTCATGAAAAAAAATAAAATAATATTTTTTGGGACTCCCGATTTTGCAGTAACTTCCTTAGATGCTATTTGTTCTAATTTTTATATTCATTCTGTAATTACTAATCCAGACAGAAAATCTGGTAGGGGTCAAAAACTAAATGAAAGTAAAGTGAAAAAATATGCAAAAAAGCATAATATTAATATTCTTCAACCAACTAGTTTAAAAGATGAAGAGTTCATTACTAAAATTAAAAATTTAGAACCAGATTTAATAGTTGTTGTAGCTTTTAGAAAAATACCTAAAGAAATATTCACGATACCTAAATACGGGACAATTAACCTTCATGCCTCACTTCTCCCAAATTACAGGGGAGCTGCTCCAATAAACTGGTGTTTGATAAATAATGAAACTAAAACTGGAGTAACTACTTTTTTTATTAATGAAAAAATTGATCAGGGTGACATTCTTCTTCAAGATGAGATAATTATAAGTAAAGAAGATGACTTTGGATTATTATATAATAAATTATCTAAAGTTGGCGCAGACCTTATTGTTAAGACAATAAAAGGTATTTTTAATAATAATTTATACCCCATTAAGCAAGATTTAGATACTAAAATAAAGTTAGCACCTAAATTAAATTCAGAAAATACAAGAATTGACTGGAATAAACCTATTAATAAAATAATTGGTCAAATAAGGGGTCTTTCTCCAAAACCTGGTGCGTGGACAATGATTAAAAATGGTCAAGATGAAATTAGAATGAAAGTTTTAAAGGCTGAAGAAAAAAAAATTGAATCTTCAAAAGATAAAATAACTGGAAAAATTATCATTGAAAAAGGAGAATTCCTCATTTCTAACTCATACGGAATCACTAATTGCCTTATAATTCAAATGGAAAATAAACGAGAAATGAGTGCTAAAGAATTGATAAACGGACTAAAATTTGATGAAAATTCCCATGTTTACTAGGGAAAACAGTTACATTATCAACAAAATGACCCTATTTATTAACAATAATGGACTTTTAGCCCTTTAAATCGCGGGACTTACATAATAACATATATTTTTGTTTAAACATTAAAATTAAGTGATATGAACAAATCAGAATTAATTGATGCAATGGCAGCTAACGCTGGTATATCTAAAGCATCAGCGAAAATGGCTCTAGAATCATTTCTAGGGAGTGTTAGTTCAACTTTAAAAGGAGGTGGTAGAGTATCACTAGTTGGATTCGGATCTTGGTCAGTTTCTCAGAGAGCTGCAAGAGATGGAAGAAATCCTCAAACTGGTGCTACTATTAAAATACCTGCTAAAAAAGTTGTAAAATTTAAAGCTGGAGCTGAACTTTCAAGTACAGTAAACAACTAAGTTTTAAATTCATTTAAAAATGTCTTAAAAGAGCTTCCTAACAGAAGCTCTTTTTTTTGCCATGAAAGGAAAAATTCTAATATCTTCTCCAAATCTTTTAAGTGATATGATTTTCTATAAGTCAATAATTTTAATTATTGATAAAACAGAAGACGGCTTAACAGGTTTAATTCTTAATAGACATTCTGATCTTTTCATAACTAAGGATATTAAATCCACAAAAAAAGTTAAGATAGATCTCTATTATGGTGGACCTGTATCTAATAATCATTTCTATTTATTAAAAAGTGAAAATGATCATTTAGAAAGTATTAAAATTGATGAAAACCTCTACTGGGGTAATAATATTGAATATATTTTTGATCAAATTGAAGATGGATTGATTGACGAACAAGATGTGATTCTTTTTCAAGGTTATTCTGGTTGGGAAAAAGGTCAATTAGATGATGAAATAGATAATAGTAGTTGGATAGTCTTAAATAACCAACTCGAAAATGTCTTTAACTATAAACAGAAAAATAGTTGGAATAAAATAATTAAAAGTTTAGGAAAAAAATATAGGATATGGTCAAACTCACCAGATGATATAACCTTAAATTAGGAAGAGCCTAAAACTTTTTTAAGATCCGCAATAAGACTATTCCATAATAGCTTTGCTTCTTCTAATTCATCTTCATCAGAAAAGTCAGTAACTATGAGAGAAACATCTTTTGTAATTTCATCCAATTGAATTTTGAACTCAAAGAAACATTCTTCTTCATCTGGCTCACCGTTTACCCATTGGAATCTAATTTTTTCATTTGTTTTTTTTGATAATACTCTTGCATACTCCTCTGAATCATCCCAGAAAAAAGTATATTTTTCACCTCTATAATTTACATCATCAGAAAACCATTCGGATAGGCCTGAAGGGGTTGAAAGATATTGATATAATAGTTGCGGAGATGATTGAAAATCATATTCAATTACAAATTCTTTTTTCTTACTCATATTGTTTCCAATATATTAAAAAAAGTTAGTATTAACATCAATAAACGGATTTTTAGCAATACTTTCTTGAGATTTGTTTTATATATTTGCAATTCTTAATTTGGCGAGGTAGCTCAGTTGGTGAGAGCGTCGGATTCATAACCCGGAGGTCGAGAGTTCAAATCTCTCTCTCGCTACAAAAATTGATAAAAATGAAAAGATTTATATTAATATCATTATTTACAACTCTGTTCATTGCTTCATGTTCTAAAGGTGATGACCCTGTAGAAGAAGTTATTGTCGAAGAATTTGTTCAAATTTATAGTTGTGTAAGTTATGATAATCTTCTAGATCCAAAAAACACTAATCAAGATGATCTAATGCAATATTGGACAAAGTTTGTTGACGATGTTAAATGTTCAAGAGGTGGTCCAGATTACTCTGAGAGAAATCCTTCATTAAATATCTTTTTTGAATATAGATCTGCTGCTCAAATTGCAGCTGGTGTATCTCCTGATCACATTGCATATTCTACATTTTCTGGTTATTGTAATGACAGTAGAGTTAATGTTGGAGTTTTGTATAATGAATGGACAGAAAAAAACTTATTACAAAGACTTTGGATCATGTATCATGAATTTGGTCATGATGTTTATAAGTATGAGCACAGTAGTAGTCCTGCGGACATAATGTATCCATCTAGTTCTAGAAGCGACATTGACTTAAATGACTTTATTGAAGCTAAAGATAGAATGTTAAAAAGGTCATTTACAGGCATTAAGTATATTTCATGTCCGGGAGAATAATATTACTCTTTTTATTACTAGCTATATCATGTGCTAAAAACTCATTAGTATATGAAGAAGTTCCTGAAGAAATTCTTTTTAGTTGTATAGATTATGATAGAGTAACTGATCCAAACTTTGATTCAGATGATTTATATGCCTTTTGGGACATATTTGTTGCTGACGCAAAATGCTCAATGAGAAATAGCCCTGATTATGATAAACTAAATACTTTAGTAGATATTTATTATGAATATGAATCTGCTGCGCTTACTGCATCAGGTGAAGTCCTAGATTATGGAGCTTATGCTGCAAGTTCATGTAATGATGAAATTGTTAGAGTGGGAATAGCTTTTAGGTATTGGAATGATATTAATATCTGGCAAAAACTAGGTTTAATGTATCATGAATTTGGTCATGATGTTCTTCGTTATGCTCACAGTACTAATCCAGATGATGTAATGCATCCTTATTCTCCTTTTGCAAATACATATAATGGGTTTATAGAATCTAAAAATAGATTTTTTGATAAAAAATTTGAAGGGATTAATTATATTGATTGTAGTTGGTACAACTAAAATCAAGTACTCTTTTTATTAATCTTTATAACCCATGTAATGTTCTACAAGTGGGTTCATTATTCTAAACCACAAAGGTGGTAAAAATGAAATTAAAATTGAAGTAGGATAACCATATGGAAGCTGAGGACTGTCTTCTATAGATTCTAAGACCTGATATTTTTTTGATGAAATGAAATGATGGTCGCTATGCCTTGTAAGCTCATAAAGTGTAATTCTCCCAATAGTATGATTCGAATTCCATGAATGGTGAGGTTTAACTCTTTCATATTTCCCATTTGATTTAATTTTTCTTAATAAACCATAATGCTCTACATAATTAATAGTCTCTAGAAATAGAAATGAACCAATAGACATTAGTAAGGAGTACAAAGTAATAATTAGGCCATAGTTAAGGTATATAAAAATTAAAAATGCAATTTGAAATAAAGTATAGAATATCATATCATTTCTAAGAGAAAAAAAACTTAGTTTAGAAACTTTTAAGAGTTTTAACTGGATTCTCCAGGCACTTAAATATGTCTTAGTTACAGAACTAATCCAAAAACTATATAGGTTTTGCTTATATTTTGCAGTAGCTGGATCATCTGGTGTTGCAACATTTATATGGTGACCATAATTATGCTCAATAAAAAAATGCATATACTGACAAGGGAGGTAGAGCAACTTAGAGCAAGTTCTGCTGAATAAAGATTTCCTATGACCTAGCTCATGTCCTACATTAATTCCGTTTGTGGCCATTACTATACTAGTTGATAAAATTATACCTATAATTTCAGAAACCGAATCTGTGTAAAGCAAAGTGTCTAGAGAAACAAAAAATATTCCAAAAACTATAGGGATATTTAAATAAAGTAAAAAATCAAAGAATGGATCTAGATTTCTACTTTTCTTTTCATCATCTGAATACTCATTTATATATTCCTTTGTATTTGATTCTAATATCGGAATAAAAATAAAAGTATAAACTACAGTTAAATATACAAGAGGACCACCAATTAAAATACCTATAAATGCAGTTAATGCTATAGAGTAAGACATTAGATATTTTAGATCTTTAATCATTGGTTGTTTAACTTAATCAAATTTAACGCTGAACCATTTCTATACCATTCAATTTGCTGAGAATTAAAAGTATGATTCAATTTAATCAATTCTTTTGAATTATCTGAATGAATAATTTCAAGAGACAACATCTTACCAGGTGTAAAAGATTTTAAATCAATAAAATTAAATGTATCATCTTCATTTATTTTATTGTAATCATCTTCTTGTTCAAATGTCAAAGCTAACATGCCTTGCTTCTTAAGGTTTGTCTCATGAATTCTGGCAAATGATTTAACAATAACTGCCTTAATACCTAGATGTCTCGGCTCCATTGCAGCATGTTCTCTTGAAGATCCTTCACCATAGTTATGATCTCCCACAACTATTGTGTCAATTTGATTTTTTTTGTAAAATCGTTGAGTTTCTGGAACTGGTCCATACTCTCCTGTTATAAGATTCTTTACTTTATTGGTCTCCATATTATAATGGTTAACCGCTCCTATTAAACAGTTATCAGAAATATTATCTAAATGTCCTCTAAATCGCAACCAAGGTCCTGCCATTGAAATATGATCTGTAGTACATTTTCCATGAGCTTTAATTAAAAGTTTTGCATTATTAATATTCTCACCATTCCAAGGACTAAAAGGTTCAAGAACTTGAAGTCTTTTTGATTCTGGATTGATATTTATTTCAATATCAGAACCATCAAGGGGTGGTTCAACATAACCATTATCTTCAAAGGCAAAACCATTTGAAGGTAATTCATCTCCTACTGGAGGATCAAGAAAAACTTGCTGACCATCTTCTGAGGTTAACTTATCTGTAAGAGGATTAAAATCAAGATTACCAGAAAGAGCAACAGCCATTACCATTTCAGGTGAAGTTACAAAAGCATGAGTATTTGGATTTCCATCAGCTCTCTTGGCAAAGTTTCTGTTGAATGAGTGAATTATAGAATTTTTTTCAGTATTATCTTCACCTTCTCTACTCCACTGCCCTATACATGGACCACATGCATTAGTGAATATCTTTGACTCTAAATTCTCAAATACTTCAATTATACCATCTCTTTCAGCTGTATATCTAACTTGTTCTGAACCAGGATTAATTCCTAACTGAGATTTTATTTTAATATTTTTCTCAAGAGCTTGTTTAGCAATTGAAGCTGCTCTTGATAAGTCTTCATAAGAGGAGTTTGTACATGAACCTATAAGGCCCCATTTTATTTCAGTTGGCCAACCTTCAATTTTAGCTTTATCTTTCATCTTATTAACTGGTGTAGCTAGATCAGGAGTGAAAGGACCATTGATGTGAGGTGTAAGTGTATTCAGATCAATTTCAATTATTTCATCAAAATATTTATCAGGGTTATCATAAACATCTTGGTCAGCCTTCAGATCATTCTTGACAAAAGAAGCAGCGTCCACTATATCCTTTCTATCAGTTGAGTTTAAATACCTTTCCATTGACTCATCATAAGCAAAAATTGAAGTTGTAGCACCTACTTCTGCACCCATGTTACAAATAGTACCTTTTCCTGTACAAGAAAGTGACTCAGCACCATCACCAAAATATTCTAAAATATGTCCAGTTCCACCTTTAACAGTAAGAATTCCTGCTACTTTTAGAATAACATCCTTTGCTGAAGTCCAACCGTTTAACTTGCCAGTCAGCTTAATCCCAATTAACTTTGGAAATTTTAATTCCCATGGCATTCCTGCCATTACATCAACAGCATCTGCACCTCCTACTCCAATCGCAACCATGCCAAGACCACCAGCATTTACTGTGTGTGAATCAGTACCAATCATCATTCCTCCGGGAAATGCATAATTTTCAAGAATTACTTGATGAATTATACCAGCACCTGGTTTCCAAAATCCAATCCCATATTTTCTGGAAACTGATTCAAGAAAATTAAATACTTCAGAGCTAACTTTATTTGCGTTTTTAAGATCTTTTTTTGCTCCTGATTGAGCAAGGATAAGATGA